>JBFIJP010000001.1:0-55374 GCA_041600695.1 Thermoplasmatota archaeon
GGAAGGGCGCCGTCGACGACCTCATCAAACAGGCCCGCGAGAAGGACCTGAAGAGCAAGAAGTGGATGGTGCCCGTCAAGGACACCCTCGACGCTGACCGCCAGGCTGCCGCCGAGCGTGCCGCCAAGGCCGCCGCCAAGGCGGGCAAGCCGGCGCCGACTCCGGCCCCGGCCCCGGCCGCCCGACCTGCGGCTGCACCTGCCCCCGCCGCAGCGGCGCAGGCAGCTGCTGCCGCTCCCGCGGCCCCCGCGGCCCGGGCGCCGGCCCCGGTGGAAGCCGAGGTCCCTGCCACGGCGCCCGCCGCCGAGGCTGCCCCCGCGGCCGCCGCGGCCGAGGCAGTCGTCGTCGAGGTCGTCGAAGCCAGTGACGAATACACCGGGGACCCCAACGACCAGGACGCCGTGCGCAAGTGGGTCAAGGACAACGTCGCCGAGGAGAAGAAGGCCTGGGTGCTCGCCGCCGACTGCATCGTGTGCAACGGCTGCGAGGCCGCCTGTCCCACCGGCGCGGCCCTCGTCACCGACATGGCTCGCGTCGACCGGGACCTGTGTATTGCTGACGGGGCATGCTTTGATGCGTGTCCCACGGATGCGATTCGCCCCGGCGTCGAGGACAAGGCAACCTCGGCGGGTTGGCCCGAAGGCACCCGCCTCGCCGGCCAGTTCGGCGTCTAGAAGTGCTTGCGTAACCCCAACAGGCGCCAGGCGTTTGCAGCCGCCCGTTGTGCTGGCCTGCGGCCAGCAATCCAGGCGGCATGCTCAGCGTTTGCCGCCCGGGAGGCAAAGCATCGGGGCCGAAGGCGCAATCCCGGCGAGGCTCCAACGGCGCCGCGTCGTGCGGGTCTTGCGAACCGCAGTCCAAGGCCATCGCGACGGTGGCCCGCCGACCGGACGGCGGCCAGGCAGGCCTGGGCGCCATTGCCGCGGCCGGGTTGGCCCGCGCACGAGCGCCGGCGTCCATCGAAACCATCAGGTGACTGGCGCGTCTCGCAACGCTCATGCGAGAGATCGTCGCGGCACACGCGCCTTCGCTGGTGGCGTTTGCGGCGATGGTGGTCGTTGCCAGCGTCGTGGTGGCCGCCATGGGGTATCCCCAACTCGGCAGCCAGGCTCGCCTTGATCCCTTTCCCCTGGTGGCGGTGAGCGTACCTAGCCCCGCCGACGACCGGGACCTGGACGGTTTCGCCGACGGGAGCGATCTCGTCGACGGGGACCTTATCCTTTGGGTAAACGTGACTTCCTTGGACCTGGGCGCTTCCGGCGCGGCGCGCCCCTATCTGGTGGTCGGGACGCAAGACGACCAGTGGCGCACGGGGGCTGGCGCGGAACTGGAATGGCGACACATCGTGGACCTGGATCCCCTCGGCCACAAGGCGGGGTCGCCTGCATGGGAGGCTACGGCGGTGCGCACCGGCATGTGGTGGCCGTCCCAGGGCGAGGCCCCGGGATCGCCGGTTCTAGGTACGTCCGGCCGACTGGACGAGGACGCGGCGACCCTTCCCCAGGCCTTCCCGGTGAACGTCCGCGATGATCGCACGCGAGTCAGCGTGGTGGTTGAATTGTGGGATGCGGCGCCACAGCCCGATCGTATGGCTGCGCGCTGGACCCTGGCGTATGACGTTGGCGACGCGGCCTGGGGCCTGGCCCCAAGAGTATCCTTTGCGGCCGGTGAGGCAGGATTGGTGGCCTCCGGAGACGCCTCCCTACAGGTCTCCGTGGCGCCGGGGAAGGAAGTGCCGGCCGCGCAGCGGATCACGCTGGCCCAGCGCTGGGCACCTGAACTTTGGTTTGACAGCCAAGAGGCACTCTACCCCACAACAGGCGATAGCCTGGAATCGTTCCACGGTTTCACGAAACGGGCACCCAACCTTCGCACCTGGGACCCGGATTTCAACGACGGCCGCGACGGCTACCGGCTCCTGGCTGCGGACTTCAACGGCGACCGGCAGACGGACCACCGGGACGTGGTCATCATGACGGATGTGCTGCGCGCCGGCAATAACGCGCCGGACACCGTCTATGTCCATGCTGCCACGGTCCACGGCGGACGTTTCGTGCTGCAATACTGGTTCATTTACGCGTACAATTTTGTTTTCGATGAAGCCGGGCGGGACATTGCAGCCCTGGCCCACGCGGGCGATCGGGAATTCATGCAACTGGTGTTCGCCAATCGGACGGCGGCAGAGGCAGGTTTTCCTGAGAGCGTGGCATACAGCCAGCATTACCGGGGCGTGCGCATCGATGACCCCCAGCCGGGCCTGGCGCCGTTTCATTTGGACGATCAGCATCCGGCCGTGTTCCCGGCGCGGGGAAGCCACGCGTCCTATCCGGCGCCGGGCGATGACGAAAAGCTCCGTTCCAGGCTGGCCGGTTACGGTGACCGTTTCGATGGCGGCGGGGAGGTGTGGCTGCCCGGAAACTACACGCTGGAGCTGCTCTCCACCCAGGCGTGGCACCTGGGTTACAAGTGGGGTCCGGTGACCCGCTACTCCAGGGACATGGGCACCAGCCTCAAGCCGCTGCTACAGCATGATTTCCGTTACCCGTTCATCGATCCGCTGCACTGGCAGGGGCGGTTGCCGGCCGTGGATGCGTCGGACCTGATGGATCTTTACCGTACCCCGGAGGACCTGAGATGACCGCTTCCACGCGGTCTTCGCCGCCGGCGCCCGGAGCCACGGACGCAGGCGGCGCGGCCGGGCAGGTGGAAGAAGAAACGGCCACCAGCCCTGCCGGCGCCGCCGGAGCAGCAGGAACGACCGGGGCCCCCGGCACGGCCGCCGGTTCACCCCGCCCAGGCGCCCGAGACCCGGATCGGCGGGAGCGAGGCATCCAGGCACAAGTGATCGACATCCTGGCCCGCGCCGTTCACGCACTCCATGGCAGTCGGGGGCTCCTGGTTGCCGTTCCGTTCCTTCTCGGCCTGTCCCTCATCGAACCCCTCCTGCCGCCGGAGGTGCGCACCACGCTCCTGACGGCACCCCTCATGCTTCTGGTGGCATCGGCGCTGGCCACGCTGCCCCGGGAGGCCGCGGCCGCCCAGCATGTGGTCCGGGACCTTTCGGCGGATGGCCTCTCCGTCGGGCGGGTGGCCCGACGCATCGCGTGGCCGACCGTCCTGATCATCTTGCTCCTGCCGCGACTCTTCCTAGGAGCTGTGGGCATTCCCCACCTGAACCCGTTGACAGGATTGGTCCTGCCGTCCATCACCCAGTCCCTTGCCACCGCCTTCCTGTTCCTGCTGCTGGTGGTCCCGGTCCTCTACCTGCGGGGCCTGCGCCACTATTCGCCCGCGGGAACAGGCGCTGTGCGCCCCATCCATTTGCCTCCGGAGCACCCCGAGCACCGGGCCCGCGACGCCCTTCTCGTCCTGACGTGGGTCGCCGGCATCTTCTGGGCGTGGCTGCTCAGGCCCTTCTGGCAGCCCTTCAGCCTCCTCGCCTGGCCACCCGGCCTGGCATCCCTGGAGAGCGTGCGAGGAGTGGCCAGCCTCACCTACACGCTGGTGCTGCCCCTGGTGCTTCTCCAGACCATGGCCATCCATCTGGATCTCATCCGGGACATCCGGGAGGCAGGCACGCTGGGCCAGCACCGTGGGCTGGTCGCGGCCGCCGTAGGCCATGTCCTGCTGGCCCTCGGCGCCATGGCGTTGCACGCCTACGATGTGCTGTGGGTGGTCCGGTACCAGGCCGCGTCTGGGCTCTAGAGAGGGTGCCGCAGGGCTACGGGAGGATGGCCTGATCTGGCTGTCGGCGGGGGATCGTCCAGATCGAAGCCCGATCCTACACGGCAGCCCACCAGGGTTTTCCGTCCCCGGTCTACCCGCCAGCAATGGCGGGAATGATCCGGACCACGGCCCCGTCGTCCACTGGCGAGTCGATACCACCCCGCTCGTCGACATCCACCTGGTCAACAAACACGCGGACAAACGACCGCAGGCGGCCCTCGGCGTCCAGCAGTTGCTGTCCCAGGTCAGGGTACTTGTCGGCCAGACTCTTGATGGCGGCGCCCACGGTTGCAGCGTCCACGGGCACTTCGGCCTGGTCGCTGGCGAGTTTTCTCAGGACTGTCGGCAATCGGATGGTTACGCTCATGGTTGTTCCTCTGAAGAGATGATGAGGGGTGCCTCGATGAAGCGGCCGCCCCCTGGCGCCAGCACCCATGCGCGGATTTCCTCCTGGGGACGCGCGGCGCCGGGAGCCGATTGGATCGTCCGGTTGGGATCGGCCGGGTAGCCGTGGATGACGTACCATAGGCCGGGCAGGGCACCGTCCAGGTCAAACTGGCTGGGCACCGCCGGGGCGGGGGGATGTGAGTGGAAGATCCCGACGATGTGGCGGCCGCGTGCTTCGGCGGTATCCTCCGCGTCGGCGTAGGCCAAGGGGTCGATGCTGTAGCGACGGAGCCTGGGCGGCTCGTGGACGTTTTCCATGGCCAGCAGGGCATCCGCCTTGTCGGGAGCAGGCCCCACCAGGAGGCCGCATGCTTCGTCTGGCAGGCAGGACTCCGACAGAGCCCGCAGATCCGCCAGCACGGCTTGCGTGACCGTGAAGGCGGCCACCCTGGACACGGCCGCGCGGCCCTCATGCAGGTTCTGGTCCGCCAGTGGAATGGGCTCCATGACCTAGCCAACCACTGGGCCTCGCCATAAGACGGCTCGCCTGGCGGCAGGTCTTGCCGGAGTCCGCCATCGAGCCGGCCGGGATCCACACATGTGTTCACTCCCGTCGCCGGGGCATGGGTGGGTCCGGCCCGCCTTGCATTACGCTTAAGAAGCCCCGGCGCCGATGGAGAAGGGACATGATGTCCCAGGGTTTGACCCCGGCCAGCTTGCAGGACGACCACTCCTCGGAGTCGGTCGTCGCGGGAGCCGTCGGCAACCCCTGGAATTGTTGTTCCTCGGCGTGAGCCTGGCCGCAGGCTGCTCCCCGTCCTAGTCCTCGATGCGCCCCCTAGCGTGCGCTTGGTGTACCTCTGCCTCTGGATGGAGGCCGCTCGCACGAGCCGTGAACTGCGCGACTGCACGGGCCTGCCCGAACGAACGGTCCGCCATGCCATCAAGTGGATGATCGAACAGGGCCTCGCTCGCCGGCAGACGACGCTCCAGGACGCCCGCCAGGACTACATCCTCCTCAACCGGGATGCCGACGCGGCGCAGACGCCCCCGGTGTCGCCACCACGAGCCCCGTCGTCGGCCGCCCGGTCCGCTCCGTCCGCCCCGTCCGCTCCGCAAGCCCTGTTAGCTCCATCGGCTCTGCCAGCCCCGGCAGCCCTGGCAGCCCCCGCAGCCTCACGCGCACCCCACCTGGCCAACCGGCAGGAGGCGGTCCATGTCGCATGATGCGGCAAAATCGGCCGCAGCACCAACAGCCATGTTCGACCGGCGGCTATGGGTTCTTCATGAGTCTGAATCCCGCCCGGATCGACCCCCGCGGCGTCCGGTTCGCAGGCGTTCTGAGCACCCTCGTGGCGGCCTCGGCGGCCCTTCTGACGAGTCCCTGGATCGCCCTCGCCGGAGCCACGATTCTGCTTTCGGCCGCATGGGGCGGCTCCCGGCTCAATCTCTGGGGCCACATCTACCGCGCCACCCTGCGGCGCTGGCTGGGCCCCCCGGGCCACCTGGAGCCCGAGACGCCGGTGCGCTTCGCCCAACTGCTGGGCGGGCTGTTCCTGTTGGTGGCCGGAGCGGCCTTCCTGGCCGGTGGGCCGGGCATCGTGGTCGGGGCCGTGCTGGCTGGAATCGTCGCCGTGCTGGCGCTGGTCAACGCCGCCTTCGATGTGTGCATCGGCTGCCGCATGTACGGCCTGCTGCTGGTGGACACCCGCCTACCCCGCTGGATCGGCATCCTGTGAGAATTACCTCCATACCAACCCCGGAGGCGGCGCGTTGACGGCGTTCAGGACCTCTCCCCTGGAGAGCCGCGTCGGCAACACGCCGCTTCTTGACCTCTCCCACCTGGTCGGGCGGCCAGGCGTCGAACTCTACGCCAAGGCGGAGTGGCACAATCCCGGCGGTTCCGTCAAGGACCGACCCGCCCTCCGCATCATCCAGGATGCCATCGCCCGCGGCGACCTGCGGCCCGGGGTCAGCCTTCTGGATGCCACCAGTGGAAACACCGGCATCGCGTATGCGTGGATCGGTGCCGCCAAGGGGTTCCCCGTTACGCTCACACTGAGCGAAGGGGCGAGTCCGGCTCGCAAGAAGATCCTGCAAGCCTACGGTGCGCGCCTGATCTACACAGACCCGGCAGAGACCACCGATGGCGCCATCCGGCGCGCCCACGAACTGGTCGCCGAGAACCCCAACGCCTTCTATTACGCCGATCAGTACAGCAATCCCAGCAACCTGGCCGCACACCGCGAAGGCACGGGGCCGGAAATCTGGAAGCAGACGGCTGGCCGCGTAACTCATTTCCTGGCGGGACTCGGCACCAGCGGCACGCTCATGGGAACAGGATCGTTCCTGCGCGGGGCGCAGCCGGACATCCAGCTCATTGGCCTCCAGCCGGATGCGCCTTTCCACGGCCTTGAAGGCCTCAAGCACATGGACACCGCTATCGTGCCCGCCATCTACGAGCCCACCACCATCGACCGACAGATCACAGTGCCCACGGAAACCGCCTATGCCCAATGCCGCGCCCTGGCCCGCGAGTCGGGCCTGCTGGCTGGCATCAGCGGCGGCGCCGCCGTGGCTGCGGCCCTGGATCTGGCTGCCGAGTTGGACGAGGGCGTGATCGTCACCATTTTGCCCGACAGCGGCGAACGTTACCTGTCCGAGCCCTTCTGGTCCGAGGCCAACCGCCGCCCCGCGCCAGCACGACCGCCGGCCCAGCGAACGAGCCCCGATCCGACCACCGCCAACCCAACCACCGCCAACCCAACCCCGAATCCATGAGCTTCCCCCCCGCCGTCCAGGCTGACTGGACACAGGAACAGCTATCCGTCGACGACCGCGGCCGATACAGCCGCCACCTCCTCATTCCGGAGGTCGCCATCGATGGCCAACGCAAACTGAAGGCCAGCCGCGTGCTCATCGTCGGGACCGGCGGCCTGGGCAGCCCGGCAGCGCTCTACCTGGCCGCAGCCGGTGTTGGCACGATTGGACTCGTCGACGCGGACGTGATCGACACCAGCAACCTGCAGCGCCAGGTGCTCTACGGCACCAGCCAACTCGGCCAGAAGAAGCTGGAAATGGCCAAGGCCCGGCTCCAGGATCTGAACCCCAACGTCAACGTGGTCCTCCACGACACCTGGCTGACATCCCAGAACGCGCTCGAAATCGTCGGCCAGTACGACATCGTGCTGGACGGGACGGACAATTTCCCGACACGCTACCTGGTCAACGACGCCTGCGTCCTCGCCGGCGTCCCCAATGTGTACGGGAGCATCTTCCGCTTCGAAGGCCAGGTGAGCGTCTTCTGGGCCGCCCAGGGGCCGTGCTACCGCTGCCTCTACGCCACCCCGCCGCCGCCCGGGCTTGTCCCGAGTTGCGCGGAAGGGGGCGTGCTCGGCGTTCTGCCCGGAGTGGTCGGAACCCTCCAGGCGACGGAGGCCATCAAGGTCCTGCTCGGAATCGGAACCCCCCTGGTGGGTCGCCTGCTGCTCTACGACGCGCTTCACCTCAGCATCGAGGAAGTGAAGCTGCGCAAGAACCCCCATTGCGTCGTCTGCGGCCCCAACCCCAGCATCAAGGCCCTCATTGACTACGAGGAGTTCTGTGGCATGCCCGGCGCCGAAGGCGGCCAGGTCCAGGCCGGCGTGCCCGAGATCACCGCCGCGGAGCTCAACGTGCAACTGCAAAACGGCCACCCGCCACTGGTGCTGGATGTCCGCGAGCCGACCGAGGCGGCCATCTGCAGCATCCCCGGCGCACCCCTGGTCCCCATGGGCCAACTCGCCCAGCGCATCGACGAACTGCCCAAGGACCGCCCCATCGTGGCGTACTGCCGCAGCGGCCTCCGCAGCGCCCAGGCCACCCGATTCCTCCGCGACAAGGGCCTCAACGTGGTCAACCTGCACGGCGGCATCCTCGCCTGGATTGATGACGTGGACCCGGGGCAGGCGCGCTATTGATGCGTTGAAGCGGCCAACGGTGCTTCGCTCAGGCGGTAGAACAGCGCCAACTGCACCAACGTATTGGCGCGTACTTCATGACCGTGGCGCAGGGCGCCGTCGATCTCCTCATCAGCATAAGCCATGGCCTGGAGCGCCTCCTGCACGAGGGCCTCCGGGTCCGACAACGGTGCGTCCACGATCTACTCCAGCGGCTTGCTTGACATAACCGTTTCGCGAATGAAACGGGACCCCTTAGCTTCATTTGGAGTTTGCGGCCCAGAGTTTCCTACGGAAGCGCAATTTCCACTCGACCATGGCCCCTCCCTGAGGCCAAACCGTCTGCGTGTGGCACCCATCGAAATCAACCGGCCCTCACCGCCGCCGCCCGTTCGGCGGCGGAACGCGGCGATTTCCGAAATCCTAGCCGAGCGGACCTGTGCAACCCGGGGGTGCCACGGGCCACGGCGCTTTTTATTCGGCTGAGGATTGCCCTTCAGGTCAAACCATGCGCACCGCAGCACTCCTCGCAAGCCTGATGTTGATCTCCATCGCCGGCCTGGTGGCCCCCGCCTCAGCGGAGCACGACGACGAAGGCATCTGCACCATGTGGATCCCGCCTTACACCGCCGACGCTGGCGTCCGTTACTGCATCACGCCGGACCACCCCGACTGCCTCATCTGGCGCGAACAGATCTACATCTGGGGCAGCGAGCACGACTGCTACATGGCACAGCCGTAGGCGCTACGGCCAGGGCACGAACACGAACGCCGCTGCGGCGATGCCCACCAGGGTCGTGGCCACGGCGGGAACAAGCAGTGGCTTGAGGAGCGGGCGGTGGACCGCCTGCGCCACGGCCGGCTTCATCAGCAGGCTAAGCATGGCCGACAGGATCGACACCTGGCCGGCGACCAACACGTCCACCTGGCCCTGGAACGCCAGGAGACCCATGGACGCGAAGACGGCGCCTGTCGAAACTAGGCCCCCGAAGGCCGCCAGATAGATGGCCTTCGGGCCGAGGCCCGGAATCTCCTGCAGGAGCGCGGCGGCCACCGAGAAAGCCAGAAACAGCAGGCCGAAGCGAAGCGCGGAGCGCAGTGCAAACGGGGAGCGCACTCGCAAACTGGAGATTTCCGTCGCCGGCCCCCCCGTTTCCACCTCGTTTTCGTCGGGCTGGCTCAGGTCCGCGCCCCGGGAACCCCACGCAAACAGGATGAGTCCCATGAGGGCCAAGGGCACGACGACCACCTTTGCGAGTTGGAGGCTTGGATCGGCAATGACCGCGATGGAGAGGTTGCGTGCAAACATCATGGCGCTGGCCAGCAGGATTGCCCGCGCCGCCAGGTTGGCCAGCCGCGATTGGTTGCGGGCGATGGCCGCCATGGAACCGGTGGCCGCCGTGCTGCTCACCAGCCCGGACAGGAGCCCGGCAACCAGCAGGCCCCGGCGGGCGCCCATTTGGCGCATGATGATGAAGCTCACGAACGATAGCACGCTGACCAGGACCACGATGAGGAGGATGCGTCGCGGTGCCACGGCCCCGAGGGGATCAATTGCCTCGGTGGGGGCAAGCGGGAGGACAATGAACGCGATCACCACGAACGTAAGCGCCTCACGCAACTCCGCTTCCGTCATCAGGGTGGCAAGCTGGTGGAGGCTGCTTCGGGTCATTAGGAGAGCCGTCGTCGCTACCGCGACCACCACGGCCTCCACCTGTAGCCCCAATCCCACCAGCACACCAACGAGGAACGTGACAAAGAGGGCGGCCGCCGTCGTGAGCCCGGTTCCCCCGTCACGCATGCGAGCCTGGATGACCATTAAGGCGAAACCGCCAAAGAGGGCAATTCCAAGCGGAACCACATACGCAGAATCCAGGCGGTCGGCCAGAATGGTCATGAGCACTCCGGCCAGCGCCACCAGGGGCATGGTGCGTACGCCGGCAACGACATCGCGCTGGGCACGATGGCGCTCCCGCTCCAATCCTACCAGACCGCCCAGGCCAAGCGCCAAGGCGAAACGCGCCACCAGGTCCCAATCCACCGCGTCGGGGAAGGCCACGGGCGTTTTTGCGCATGATTTGCGTAAAACTGTTTGCCCTCCGGCGTCCTGGACCTAGCCTTGGCGCCAACCGGCTGGTCCTACGTGTGCGTCCGGCGCGAGGCTGGCTGAGCTGGCACGGGATGGAGTTCGCCCCCGCGCGCGGTCCGGGTCGAGAAGCCCTCGACGACATCCGGCTGTCCAGGTCCGGAACCGGTATGCGTGGCGTCATTGGCAACGATGCGGACCAACGCGTTGGCTAGACTGTTGTGTTCCCGTACAAAAGCACGAAGGGCATCGATGTCGGCCAGGGACGGGAACCGCCGGCCGGCCTCGGCCCGGAAGGCATCTTCCGACGGCGCCAGGCGGACCAACCGTGGCCAGAGCCGGGAATCCTGGGCTGCTGCCTGGGACACCTCCGGCCAGCGTTCCTGAACGGCCGTCCAGAGTGCCAGGTCGCTGGGCGCAACGCCAGAACCCTCCTCCAGCAGCCCCGCCGATTCGGCAACGTACGTCTGGACCCTGAGACGGTTGATGAACCGCTTCGCGTGGCGTGGGGTGCCGGGAAGAAGCGGCCAAGCAGCCTCAAGGGCCCTGCGGAAGGCCGGCGACGCGGTTTCCAGTTGATCGATGTGGCGTCGCTCCGGCTCGTACGAGGCGCCCACCCTGGAGAGTCGCTCGACTTCGGCCTCGCGCTGGTCGCCCACGCCCGCCCGCCGGGACGCGCGCGGGGACCCACGGGGCGACGCGGACGCCGGGGGCGACGCGGGTGCCGGCGGGGGCGTTGGTGCGCTGCCGGGCGCTCTTCGGCCAGCCGCCGGACGAGGTGTCACGACCGCACGCTGCGCAGGCGGTTGCGGGGTTTCCTTCAGAAGTTCCGCCAGTAAGGTACGCAGCCGTTCGGCCGATGGATGGGGCAGTGACAACTGGAGTTGGATGATTTTTTGCAGGTACCGCCGCCCGAAGACGAGACTGCCTGCTGGCCCGTCATCCGGGCCCAGGTCGCCGCCCGGTCGGTACGTGCGCGCCAGTTTCTCGTACTTGACGGCCACCTGAGCCGCAACGCCCGACATCTCCGCCATCACCACCACGATGACATCGGGGCCGGTCAGAACCTGGTTGACGAACTCGAGGGCATCGCAAGCTCCCGGTGGCCGGCAGCGCTCCAGGTCATCGATGAAGACCACGAGTCGCCCGCCTTCGGGCAGGGCTGCCGCCAGGTGTTCGCGAAGCTCTTTGCGCATCGCTTCCAGATCGCCAGCCGAAGCTTCCAGTTCCGGGTCGTGGGCAAAGGCGGCCAGGGCGCTCTGGAGGCGTTGGAGGCGGGGAAACTGACTCCCGCCGCCGGCTGCCGCCGCATTGAGGATCCACGCCGAGAGCGAGGGAGCTCCGTCGGCAAACAAGCTCACGAAGTTGGCTCCCGCTGGCGTCCCCAGCCATTCGAGCACCTGACCCACGCCCGCCAATCCGCCCACAGCGACCAGCGTGGCGACTGCTGCCGCCTCTGCATAACTGCGCCCACGTTCGGGGCCGGCCTGCAAGTCGAGAGGCAGGCGGTGCCAGAACCGGCGCCAACGCTTGGCACGGGCCCGGGCCGCCCGCAGCACCGCCGCCAGGAGCGCCTGGCCCAGGTCGCCGGAGTCGTCGTGCTGCCAGGCGTTGAAATCGACGATCAGGTAGGGCTGCGCTTCGCCCTTGTCCCGGGCGAGCATGTTGCGGTACGCCAGGCGGTCCCGAACCAGGTTGGCCAGGCTGGTCTTGCCGACACCCCAGGGCGCGTCAACCGCGATGGTCAGCGGCGTGTCGGTGGCGGGGTTCTCGATGAGGGCCGCCAGGGCGTTGGCGTACCAGCCGTAGCCAAGCATGTCCTGGGCCGGATCCTCGACGGCACGGTCTGAGAGTTGGTGGAGGGCGGCCAGAATCGATCCAGGCTCCGGCGGCTCGGGCCGGGCGACGCGGTCCAGGTGGTCGTCGACCCAGCGCGCGAGTCGATCCACATCAGGCTCTGCGGGTAGCTCGAAGAAGTCCCGTGCAGGAGCCCTTTCGAGCCGGACCATCGCAGCCTCGAAGATGCGACCCATCTCGTCTTGGCTGACGCGCTCAAATGGGCCCGCCATGGCCTCCTTGCCAGGCAAGGCTGCCAGGCGCTCGGAGCCCACATGCTCGCCGAGCCACTCCAGCCAGCCGGGATCGGGAACCCCCCGGTCCGGCCACCACATTTCGAGCACGATCTTTGCGGCTCCGATCTGCGCGGACGCGGACTGGCGGGCAGTATCATCGAACGGGGCACCGGTGTAGATCTGGACGAACGACGCCTTCAGACCCACGGCCGCCAGGGCCCCACGCAAGTCAGCGGCTCGCCCACCCGCCCAGTCGGTGTTGTGGGCAACGAGAACCACGGGAGCATCGCCTGGCAGGCGGCCGGCCTCCTCGTCGATGCGCCGAATGTACGCCTCCCGGGTCTCGTCCCAACCGTCCGCAGGGGGATGCCGCTCGGGATCAGTCCTCGCCGCGAGCACGCGGGGCCATCCGCGTCATGGCGTGTGAAGTTTACGGCCGCTGGGAGTGGCCGTGGCAGCGACCGTGACCAGTCCAGGGAAGCCACACGTTGCCCGGACAGGCTGCACGCGACCGGAGGCCCCACGGTGGTGTGCCCGTTGCCGGCTGCGGTCCATCAATGCGTCAAACAGTGCAACGAACCGAAAGCGGCCCGCGCGCTGGTCGCAAGGGCCGGATTCCGCCTAACCTGCTCCCCGAGGCTCTCCCACGCCCGATCGGCGTACTGGTGGCCTGGAAAGACGACGATTTCCGGGGCCAGCGCCCGCAGCCGCGCCATGGAGGCAAACATGGCGTCGGTGTCGCCGCCGGGGAAGTCGGTGCGTCCGCAGGTGTCAATGAAGAGCGTGTCGCCGCCAAAGAGCGCCTGGCCCCGCCCGGCGGCGCCGACGAGGTAGCACGAACTCTCCGGCTGGTGGCCGGGCGTATGGAGAATCTCGATGGGCACGTCGCCGATGTCGAGGCGTTCGCCGTCGGCCAGCAGGTGCACTGTTCCCAGTTGCTCGAACTCCGTGACCTTCGGGTGGCTCGCGGCGGCCTCGTGGATGCCGATCTCAGCGACGCCGCGACGGTGAATCTCGGGGATGCCGCCGATGTGGTCCCAGTGGCCGTGCGTGAACAGGGCCCGGCTGATGCGATACCCGTCCGCCTGGGCCAGAGCGAAGACCCGGTCCAGCTCGAACGCCGGGTCGATGACCAGCGCCTCCCGGGTCTCGGGGTCGCCGACGACGTAATGGAAGTTCTCGTGGGGTCCAGCCAGGACCTGCCGGAGGTAGAAGCCGAGGTCGGGGGCGTCGTGGCTGAAGTCCTGGAAGACCACGAGCGCCCCAGCGTGCCCCGGCGGCAAAGCCGTTTCGAGGCATGGCAAGGCTGCCCGGGGCCGTGCGGGCGGCCGCGCCGCTGGCGGCCGCGGCGCTCCGCCCCTGCTAGGGGATGTTGATCTGTTAGACACGTTGGCTACGGCGCGCGCGTCTCATGTGCTCTGCCGGCCCTTTCAGCCCATGGCTTACAGCGTCTGCATGATCCAGCAGCCCCAGGATGTCGTCTGCGGCGTTGGGATCGTCTACCGTCGCGCCTCCGAAGCTCTTGGCGCCGTGGCCATCGGCCTCTGCCTCGACTGCTAGAGGCGCCCAGCTGATCATCGAAGCGCGGCAAGCCTGGCTGGCGCGAGGCCGGCCCCGTGCCGGCTCACTCACCCTTAAGTAGCGATTCCTGGAGTCGCGGCCGTCCATGGCCGAGCAGCCCCCCACCCCGAGGAGCCTTCCCATCAGTCAACCCGGTGCCGGCGCGCCGGGGCAACAGGGCGGCCCCGTCGATCCGCGGGCTGCTGAGCGGCTGAAGCGCCGCATGCGCATCATCAACAACATGAAGCGCGTGAAGCACAAGTTCATCGTGGCATCGGGCAAGGGCGGCGTGGGCAAGTCGACGGTGGCCACCAATCTGGCCGTGGCGCTGGCTGATGCTGGCTACAAGGTTGGCTTGTTGGACATGGACCTGACCGGCCCCAACGTGCCGAAAATGCTGGGCCTGGAGGACGCCGACCTGATCCAGGACGAGAACGGCCTCGTCCCGGTCAAGGTGACGGACAACCTGCACGTCATCAGCATGCAGTTCCTGCTGCCCGACAAGGACGCGCCGATCATTTGGCGTGGCCCCATCAAGATGCAGATCATTGGCCAGTTCCTGGGTGACGTCAACTGGGGCGATCTGGACTACCTGGTGGTGGACCTGCCGCCGGGAAGCAGCGACGAACCCCTGTCCGTGGCGCAGAACATTCCCGACGCCGACGGCGTGGTCCTCGTGACGACGCCGCAGGATGTGGCGGTGGGCGACGTGCGCAAGAACCTGCGCTTCGCCGAGCGCCTAGAGCTCCCCGTGCTGGGTGTCATCGAGAACATGAGCGGCCTGCACCTCAAGGGCAAGGCCGCGCCGGGCACCGAGTTCAGCATCGACACCGGTTCGGCCACCATTGATGTCCAGGCAGACGGCGACGGCGCCTTCGAACTGGTCGTGGATGTGTTCCAGAGCGGCGGCGGCCACGCCATGGCGGACGAGATGGGCGCCCCCTTCCTCGGCGCCATTCCGCTCGACATGGCCATCATGCGCAGCGGCGACGCCGGAACGCCGTTCTTGCACGGCGGCGAGGGACCCGCCAAGGCAGCCTTCGAGGGCATCGTGGCCAAGTTGACGGCTGGCCACCCGAAGCCGGGCGAATAGTCGGCCGGCAGCGCAGGCTCCTTGGGGGGCAACGGCACCGTTTCGATGGGCGGCAACGCCCGCCAGGCCCGCCAGGTCAGCAGGCCCGGGCAGAGTGTCCAGGTGGCTGGCCTATCCACAGGTGTCAAACGGGCCGGTGAAGACGCACTGGACCATCGGGGGGATCTCACGCGCCTCAGCCAGGCCGGTGGCCGACACGACGACGATCACGATGGCAGGCATCCAGCGAGCAACGGCACGCATGCGGGGGCATCGGCCAACCCCGTCATGAGGCCTGCGCTGCTGCTGCCAGCCGGATGCCGACGGGACCCGGACGGGGATCGCGGACCAGTCCGCGCCCCGGCAAGCGCAGGCCTGCCGGCGTAGCAACGGTTAAGAGTAAGAAAGTGGCAGTTGCAACCATGAGCGAGACCGCCACCTACGAAGCGAAGCTGAGCCTGACGATCACGGACGTGGCCCGCGCCAAGCTACAGGAATTCCTGGGAGACCAGGATCTGGCCAGCGCGGCCCTGCGCGTGGCTGTCGTGCCTGGCGGGTGCAGCGGCGCCAGTTACAGCCTCGCGTTCGCCGAGGCCCCCGAGAACGGCGAGCTTGAGTTTACCTTCAACGGCGTGCGGGTGCTGGTTGACCCCATGCACGCACCGCTTCTCAACGGGTGCACCGTTGACTTCCTCGACGAGATGATGGGTGGGGGTTTCAAGATCGAGAACCCCAACGCCACCAGCACCTGCGGCTGCGGCAAGTCCTTCGGGGCCTAGACCTCCGAACGCTGGCTCGCCGTTGGCCCTCGTCTGGGGGAGCGCCGCCCCCGGCCAAATCCCCCCGCGGGCAGCAACGGCCCAGCTTTTTGTGCAAAGGTGCAATCCGGGGCTGTTGCAATGATACTAGCGTACAAAATAGTCGGAGCAAATGTTGCTTTTGTTTCGCGCCGCTTGTTTCCGTGCAAAGTGGAAGGTGTCGAAAACGTACCCCGCAAGGGCCCCCTGATTCTGGCGTCCAACCACGAGTCGGCGATCGACCCCGTGATCCTGTACACCGCCGTCGGGCGTACGATCCATTTCCTGGGGAAGAAGGAGTTCTTTGGTAATCCAGTCACCGCGGCGCTTTTCACTAATTTTCTCGGTCCCCATTTCCCTGTTGATCGCTTCACGCCCGGTAGTAACGCCAAGGCGCTGGCGGATGCGGAGGCTGCCCTCGGGCGCGGACTGGCCATCGGAGTGTACCCGGAGGGCACGCGCGGCGGCGAGGCGGGTAGCGCCGTCGGACGAGGCAATACCGGCGTGGCGCGCCTTGCGCTGGCCACGGGGGCACCGGTTGTCCCCGTCGGGCTAAAGGGCGCCGACCAGTTGTATGGGAACCGCGGTTCCTTCCTCAAGCGCTGGAACCGCAAGGCCGCCTGCGTCCAGCGTTTCGGAGCGCCGCTAGACCTGACTCCGTGGGCCGGTCGTGCGGACGACCCCATCGCCTGGCGTGAGGTGACGGACCTGATCATGACTCGAATCGCGGAGCTCCGGGGCGAGGCTTATGACCCGGCGGCGGCGCCCAATCACATGAAGCGCCGGTATGGGGATCCTGAGGCTGACCAGCCCTAGCGGCGCCTGGTGTCGGCGGGCGGCCCGCTGGTAAACTGCTGGTAAACTTGACAGCCGGGCGCTACGCTCAGGCTCAGGTGGGGTGCTCCGGGTGCGGCCTCGCACGAGTCCCAGCGCGTGGGCGTGCCCATCCGTCTCCTGCGTCGCGCGCATGCGAGCACCGCGCGCCAGGGCGCATGCTGGTTCATCCTGACTCCGTGCTGCGACCAACACAGGCGGGTCCGCATGCGTGGACGCACGAGCGAAAACAGGTAGGGCCTCATGGCCTCCAACTGCCAGGTACGCGCGTGGGCGCAGGGAGTGATGGCCGTCGCCGCTGCCGTAAGTCCCCCATGCGCAGGCACGCGCGCGTGGATGCAGGGCGACATGCCGTTCGACCACCCAGAGCCGGTGCACCCCTGCGCCGAAGCGTCAACCGGCCGGGGGTCGCCGCGCCCAGACCGGATGTGTGGGGGTTTGCGTCGCCGCTACCGACGAGCTCTTTCCGGGGTGCAGGGTGGCCCGACAGGCCCCGCCGGACCGTGGAAAATGGCCGTGGACACGGCAATACGCGGTCAGCCCGGGAAAATTGGCGGCAAGGGCTAAATACCACCGCTAGCTAGCCACAATTAGGCTGTGGGAGACACAGCAACACACTATCACCCCCTCAAACAACAAGGAGGAAACCAACATGGAACTCAAACACATCAAGGGAATCGGACCCGCCAAGCAGACCAAGCTGAACGAGAACGGTGTCTCGAGCATCGAGGACCTCGCCGGAATCGACGTCGCCGCCTTCGCCACCAAGACCGGCATCAGCGCCGAGACCCTCAAGGAGTGGAAGGAGCAGGCCGTCGGCCTCGCCCTGATCGAGAACGTCAAGGGCATCGGCCCCAAGACGCTTGTAACGCTGGCCGAGGCCGGCGTGCGCAACCTGAAGGACCTCGCCGAGGCCTCCAGCGAGCGCATCTCCCAGGAGACCAAGGTCGCCCGCGAGAAGGTCCTGGAGTGGCAGAAGCAGGCCCAGGAACTCCTCGAGCGCGTCCGCGCCGAGTCCAAGACCGCCGAAGGCCGCCAGAAGCTGGTCGCTGAGGGCAAGGACTTCGCCCAGAAGTCCGCCCAGCGCGCCCAGGAACAGACCAAGGAACTCGTCGCCCGCGCCCAGAAGGAGGGCGAGGTCGTCGTCGCCAAGGCCAAGGAGCTGACCGAGAAGGCCCCCGAGATGCTCAAGGAGGCCGAGGTCAAGCTGAAGGAAGCCAGCGCCAAGACCCAGGAATTCGTCAAGCACGAGACCGAGAAGGTCAAGGCCGCCAACGAAGGGTTCCTGACTCGCATCAAGGCCCGCTTCCAGCGCAACTAAGCGCCCAGCGGCACCGCCTCCTCCCCCTCTGCAAGCCAATCAACTCCAACCAACACCTTCTCCCCCTCTGCAAGCCAATCAACTCCAACCAACACCTTCTCCCCCTCTGCAAGCCAATCAACTCCAACCAACACCTCCTCCGCCTCTGCAAGCAACTCAATCCTACCACCACCTCGTCCCCCTGGGCCACCTCTGCCGAACCACCAACCTCGGCCACCTCTACCCCAATCCCACTCCATGACCCTGCCCCGAATCCACCCGGGCACAGGGTCCGCCTGGACCCCTGGGGTCCAGGCATTGTACCGCAATGATTTTCCTCCCGCCTGAGCAGGGGGAAGCGGAACGGGACTTCGGTCCCGGGCCAACCAACAACCAACCAACCAACCGCATCGGCCGGGCAACGGGGTGAGTCGCGACACTTTTTTGGTCGCGGCCGCCGCGGGGGCCCCTGGCCCGGCCCGGCCGGTGCACCCACCTTTCCTTGGATAGTCTCTTTATCGCAGCCACTGCCATCGCCGCGCCGTGAAGATCGCCAACAACGTCCTAGACCTGATGGGCAACACGCCACTCGTGCGGCTCAACAAGGTCGTCCACAAGGGCGGCGCCCCCGTGGTCGCAAAAATGGAGATGTACAACCCGGGCTTCAGCGTGAAGGACCGCATTGGCCTGCCCCTCATCCGGGCCGGCGAAGAGCAGGGCCTCCTCAAGCCCGGCGGGACCATCGTTGAACCCACCAGTGGCAACACCGGCCTCGGCCTGGCCATGGCCGCAAGCCTGCTCGGCTACCGCATGGTTTGCACTCTGCCTGACAAGGTGCCCATGGAGAAGCAGAGGCTGCTCCAGGCCTTCGGCGCCGAACTCATCGTCTGTCCCACCAACGTCGAGGCCGACGACCCCCGCTCCTACTACAAACAGGCCGAGCGAATGCGCGACGAAGAAGGCGCCTACCTTCCCTACCAATACTACAACCAGGCCAACCCAACCGCCCACGTGACCACCACGGGGCCCGAGATCTGGCGCGACACCGACGGCAAGATTACCCACTTCGTCGCCGGCATCGGCACCGGCGGCACCATCAGCGGTACCGGCAAGGCACTGCACGAGGCCGCCCGCGCGGCCGGCCGGGATGTCCAAGTCATCGGCGTCGACACGGTGGGCAGCATCTACGAGCACTACTTCCACCACCGGGAGTTCCCCAAGTACATCCACCAGTACCTCATCGACGGCATCGGCGAGGACTTCATGCCCGAGACGGTATGGTGGGACCAGATCAATGATGTGCGCACCGTCAGCGACCAAGATGCCTACCTGATGCAGGCCCGGCTGGCCCGCGAGGAATCCATCTTCACCGGATCCAGTGGCGGCGCCGCCGTCGCCGGCGCCGTTGCGGTTGCCAAGGACCTCTCGCCGGACGACTTGGTCGTGACGCTGCTGCCAGACAGCGGCGAGCGCTACCTCAGCAAGTTCAACGAGGAATGGCTGACCGCCAAGGGCCTCACCAAGGCCGCCAGCTACCTGGCCACCAGCCAAAGCAGCACCGACCTGGAGGAGTAAGCATGGTGCGCCTCGAAAACACGGACGGGCCCGGCACACGCTGCGTCCACGCTGGTGTCACCGCCGACCCCCAGACAGGAGCCGTAACACCTCCACTTCACCTTTCGAGCACGTTCGCGCAGCAGGGCGTCGGGGTCCACAAGGGATTCGAGTACGCCCGCACCGGCAACCCCACCCGCGGCTTCCTGGAGAAGGCCATCGCCCAGCTCGAAGCGGGTCCAGCCGGGGCCGCCGCGGGCGCCCGCGGGCTAGCCTTCGGCAGCGGCAGCGCCGCGCTGGACACCCTCCTTCGCCTGCTGGACACGGGCGACCACGTGGTGTGCGCCGAAGACGCCTACGGGGGCACCATCCGGCTGCTGACCAAGGTCACCAACCGGTGGGGCCTCGGCGTGACGTTCGTGGATACCCGCGACCTGGACGCGGTGCGCGCCGCCATGACTCCCAAGACGCGCATGGTGCTGATGGAGACGCCCACGAACCCGATGCTGCGCGTGAGCGACATCGCCGCGGTGGCAGAGATTGCTCACGCTGGCGGCGCGCTGCTCGTGGTGGACAACACGTTCATGAGTCCGGCCCTGCAACGCCCCCTGGATCTCGGCGCTGACCTGATCTACCACTCAGCCACCAAGTACATCGGTGGCCACAGCGACGTGGTCGGCGGCCTGATCGTCGCCAAGGACCCCAAGATCGGCGAGGACCTGGCCTTCCTGCAGAACGCCGTCGGCGCCATCCTGAGCCCCTTCGACTCCTTCCTGTTGCTGCGCGGCCTCAAGACCTTGCACCTACGCATGGAGCGCCACTGCGCCAGCGCCGCCACGCTGGCGGCCCGCCTGGCCAAACACCCTGCCGTGGAGGAAGTCTACTTCCCCGGCCTCCCCGGCCACCCCAACGCGGATGTGCAAGCCCGCCAGGCCAGTGGCCCCGGCGGCATGCTGAGCTTCCGCCTGCGGGACGGCCCCACAGCGCGGCGGATGGTGACCGCGACGCGGCTCTTCCAACTCGCCGAATCCCTCGGCGCCGTGGAATCGCTGATCCAGGTGCCGGCTGCCATGACGCATGCAGCGGTGCCAGCCGAGATTCGCAAGCGGACCCGCCTCGACGAGGGACTCGTGCGCTTGTCGGTGGGCGTGGAAGACGTTGAGGACCTGTGGGCCGACCTGGAGCGGGCCCTGGCCCAGATCGAGCTCGTTGCCTCATGAAGCTCCTCCTGGCTGCCCTCGCGGTGCTGCTGGCTTGCGCCGCCGTCGAGGCCTCGTCCGACTACGTGGCCGACCCGCAGGGCGACGTGAAGATGCAGTCGCGCGGCAACGCCACCGTCGGGCACGCGCCCGAAATCGACATCCTCAACGTCACCGCCCAGCGCACAGACAACAACCTTGTGCTGACGATGGATCTGGCCGGCGAGCCAATCGGTCACCTTGACGGCCAAGGCAACGTCAGCCAGGTCGCCTACATGTTCTTCCTCGAAAGCCTCGACGAGGGGCAGGAACCTTCGTCCCGCACGGGCACCGTGGGAACCTGGGCCGATGTGGTGCGATGCAGCGCCCAGCGCCAGACGGATTTCACCTGCGCCGCCGCCAAGGCCACGCTGGACATACGGTCCGTGCGGCTGGAGAAGCAAGCCGTGACCTTGGAAGCCGGCATCCACAACGAGACCTTGTTCCAAAACATCGGCGTGGGCGGCTTCACGATCCTGTTTCGCGGCAGCGACAACGCATTGTTCTTCATGGACCTCACACGCAACGCCGATGCCGCAAACTCCGAGCCAAGCCGCCAGCAGGCAACCAACAACACGGCGCCCCAGGCCGGCTTCTCGGTCCAGCCCGCGGCCGGCAACGCAAGCAGCCAGAGCCAACAGAGCGCACCGGGGCAGCCGATCCATCAGAACGATCAGAACAACCACGCCGACGCGACGGGCAACCATTCGGCCCCCATCGCACCAACACCCGGCTTCGGGCTGGCGGCGACCGTGGCCACCCTGGCAATCGCTTCTCGGCGGCGCCGCTAGCCAGCGTCCGTCCAGGGGACCGCGCTCCCAGTCCAAGGGTGCCCGGCGTTCGTCCACAATGCTTTTCCCGGCGGCCGAGTCCCTTCAGAACGTCGAATCCCTGAACCAGGCACTGGCAGCGATGACGCGCCTTCGTGCCCGCCGAGAGCCGCAGGAGGACCCGCCGCGACGGCCCCTGGCTGTTGGCTGGCGGCCGAAACCCGTCCATGCCGGTCCCGGCCAGGGCCATGCACGAAATCCCGGTGGTTGCCCCATGAAGATCCGCATTACCCTGCTCGCCGTCTTGCTCCTGCTGGCCCCCGCCATGGCCCAGGACGCCCAGCCTGCTTCCGACAGCCTACCCGACGCCCGCGACGATGTCATTCAAAGGCAGTCGAGCAACGAAACGGACGAGGATGGCAACCCCGCCATGCCCCCACTCGTCCCCGGCAGCGGCCACGCACCGGAAATCGACATCACCAACGTCCGGGCCGTGCGCCTGGGCAACAACCTCACCATCACCATGGAGACGGCGGGCACGCCCATCCCGTCCCTGAAGGAAGGCGACTTCGTGACCCAGGTCGCGTACATGCTCTTCGTGGAGGACTTGGCCGAGGGCCAGCAGCCCTCGTCCAAGACGGGCAAGGTTGGCAACTGGGCAGAGGTCATCCGTTGCGCCATCCAGATCCAGGGCAACCTCACATGCGCCGCCGCCAAGGCCCAGATGCGCATCGCCTCCGTGGACATCGGCCAAAACGCCGTCGTGGTGGAGACAGAGATCTTCGATGAAACCATGTTCCAGCGCCTCGGCGTGGGTGGCTTCACCCTAATGTTCAGGGGCACCACCGAGAACCAGACCTTCCTGATGGACATGACCAGCAACCTGGATGTCCAGAACGCGCCTGCAAGCACGGACGCCGGGGGCCCGAGTGGTCTGCTGGGCATGCTGTCCGATCTGTTCGGCTGGCTGTTCGGCTTCCCGCAGGTCCTCGGCGTGGCTATTCTGGCCGCCTACGGTGTCAGCGTGTACGTCAAGCGTCGCCAGGAGGCGGAATCCTCGGCCACAGCTCCTGCGACGGCCACCTCGCCGTCGGCCCGGGTCAGCGAGACGATCGACGACGAATTGAAATCATAGACTCGGCGGGTCGCCAGCCCGAGCCGGTCCAAGCTGCATGGAAGGCGTGCTGTGTTGGCCGCCAGCCGGAGGTCCGGGAGGCCGGGCACCCAGCGAGCGACCGTCCGCCGGTGTCAGACGCCAGGGCGCTTACCTGATCAGGTGGCCGAGCGATTCCTTGAAGGCTTCCGCTTCGGCGCCAACGGCGGCCGCCAGCCGCACCAGGCGTCCACCGTCCAGGTCTCCGGGGCGCAGCCGAGCCTGCAACTGCAGCGCTGCCCGCCAATGGCTGCCGGCCAGATCGACCCTGCGCACACGCACGCGGCCGGTCTCCGGGTCCCGCAAGTCGTCAAAACGAAGCACACGAATCTCCCCGGATTCCATGCTGATGATACCGTTGCCCTCGTCGTTGGCCAGGAAATCAACCGCCCCAACGCCAAGCGTCCGGGTGTACTGAACATCAAACGCGGTGGGGTCGGCGCAGCGCAGTTCGTAACCAATGATCTTGGTGACGAAGCCAACCTTGACCCCCCGTGCCTTCAGGCGGGCGTCCACCACGTCCCGCACTGCGCGGCCGAGATCGATCTCCGACATGCGGGGGTTGCCGTGTTCGTCCAATTCCAGCTTGGCGATTCGATCCAGATCCTCCTTGTGGAGTCGGTCAAGGATGCCCTCGCCGAGCACCACGAGGCCCCAATCCTGCCCTTCGGCGCCGCGTTTGGCCAGCGCCGCCTCGACGTAGTCGGCGACGCGGGCGAGACTGACGCCATCATCAAACTCCTCGGGGAGGACAACCAGGTCAGCTCCGCTGCCGATGGCCATGCTGAGCGCCAGATGGCCGGCGCTGCGGCCCATGGCCGTTACCAGGTACCAGCGACCCGTGGTCTGGGCATCCACCCGCAGGTTGCGGCACAGGCGCGCGCCCAGATCCTTGGCAGTCTCAAAGCCGAACGTCGGAGTGTCCCCGGGGAGCGGCAGGTCATTGTCGATGGTTTTGGGCACGTGGGCAACGCGCAGGCCGCCCCCGACCGCATCCGCCACCGCGGCGGCCGCCGAAGCGGTGTCGTCCCCGCCAATGGTCACCAGGGCCTCAACGCCCAGCCGGCGCATCGAATCCACCGCCGCGGCCATGTCCTCGGGGCGCTTGGTCGGGTTCGCCCGGCTGGTTCGCAGAATGCTGCCGCCGCGGGTCTCGATGCCCGCCACATCCCCGGCTCCGAGCGGCGTGCAAACTCCGACGTTGCCCGAAATGAGGTTCGCGTAGCCCTGCCGAATGCCTATGACTTCCCAGCCGCGGGCCTCAGCGGCCAGCGTTACGGCGTTGATGACACCGTTGAAACCAGGGGCGGGACCGCCTCCCGTGAGCACGCCGATCTTCATGGTTCGCCGCGAGTCCGGGCCTCCTGAAAAAGGGGATCGGCGCACGTGGCAAGGCTCAAGCCCCGTGCGCCCGCTGCCCCACCATGGAGCCCGTCGCGGTCCTTGAGGCCGCCAAGCGGCACGCCAGCGCCATCGCGTTCAGTCCCGATGGCAAGTCGCTCGTCACCGGCGGCATGGAAGGAACGCTGCGCGCCTGGAACGTGGGCGACTGGAGCCTTGAGCACGATCTGAAAGGGCACACGGGTTCGGTCAATGGCATCCAGTGGCAGGGCGACTGGATGGCGACCGCCGGGTCGGACAAGACCGTGCGATGGTGGCATGATTGGCAGGCCGATGACGCGTGGCAGGGCTTCGTGGGCATCGCCTGCCACGATGGCGCCATCGCCCTTCGCAAAGAGCGCAGTGCACAAATTGAGATTCACCTGGGCCACAAGGCCAACAAGATCAAGACCGGCCATGCCCGCGTGATGGGCCTCACCGCGGTGCCCGGCGGGTGGGCAGTCTCCGGCCTTGGCCCCGACGTTGAGATTCGCGACATTGACGGGGAATTCATGCACACGCTGCCTGGCCACCAGCCCTGCCCAGCGTCCATAGCCGGATCGGACCCAATCGTGACGACGGATGGAAAAGGACGCGTGCGATTGTGGAGTCGGGGAAAAGAAAAGGCCGGATTTTCCGTTCACCCCGGGTATTGCTGGGCGGCGCCCAGCCCGAATGGGAATGCGATCGCCACAGGGAGTGAGAATCAGATTGGAATTTGGACGCCTGAGGGCGAATTGATGGATTCCTTCGAGCCCGGGCTGAAGGGCGTGTACGGAGTTTGCTTTTCGCCCGACGGGCAGTGGCTCGTCAACGCTGCCGCCGACGGGGAAGTTCGCGTCTTTGACGTAAGCCGGACAGGTTGAGACACGACATCTTGTCGACCCCACGGGCCGCCCGCCAGACGCTCCGCCATGAGCGCATGGGCTTCGGCCTTCTAGCGGCCCCCTGGTGCCTCAGAGTAGGGATACAACGGGCATCGGAATCCATGCCCGGTTGTTGCCGTAGTCCGTCTCGATGATGAACTGGTTGGAGTTCATTTCGCCCTCAAGGATGTAGAGGCCCGTCGGCAGATCCGTTACGTCGATCCACATGCCGTCCTGGAAGAAGGCATACGTGTCCGCCCACCCCGGGTCCTGGCCCTGGCTGCTGTTGCAGATCTGGAACAGCACATCACTGTGGTTGGGCACAGGATCAAACGTCGTCGCCGCGCCATTGGGCCCAGGCACGAACGGCTCCTGGGAGACAACACAGAAGCCCTGTTTCTTGCCCGCAACAAAGGCAGACTGCAGTTCCGGGTGGGCGGCCAAAACCTCCTCGGCCGGCCGGGCCGGGTCGGCGGTGCGAAGCGCATCCCAGGCAAGGAAACCCTCCGGCGTCCAGACCCGGAACGTTGCATGTTCCTTGACATGGTAATGCCGGTGGCAACTGGACCACTCGAACCAGTCCGGATGGTCGGCGGGGGCGCCGAGATTCAAATCTCCATCGCCAATGTTGCCAAACGTGAAGCTGACCCTAATCAATTGCCGGTGGCCGGCCTCGACGGCCCCCTCGCGCACGGCGCAATGGTTCGGCCCGAAAAACTCCGTCTCCTGTTTTCCGATGGCCAGCGACTGGAACGATGTGGCGAGGTCCGGGCATCCGCGCGGATCCGAACAGGGGACCTGGAGCGGGTCGTTGCCGGACGCGCCGCCGGTCGGGTGAAGGGCGACGGTCGTTGCGGCGATGACGATGAAGAGAGCAAGCCTGCGCATTACGGGAGAAAGGCGCATGGCCTTCTTCGCGCTTTGGGTCCGCCCCGGTGGGGGCGCCCCACCCATGATGCCGCCCGTCACAGTACCAACGCAGCCACCGTAGGCGGTGATCCATTCCTCAGGCAAGCAATTCGAAGAGCAACGCGCCAATCGCCGCCAGTTCCACCACCCATGACAGGTGTCGCCCCCGCGAAACGATGATGGTCATCACCGACGTGGCGCCGAGTCCACAGACCACGGTCCAGCCGATCACCTGCTCGGCGCTCGCCGGCGCCAACAGCAACAGGGCGGCGATGGCCCACCAAGCGACCGTGAGGGCGTGCCAAGCGAACCTGAGCGTCTGCTTGGTGAACGAGTCGTCGCCGAACAGCTTCGGTAAGTCCCGCCTGAACAGACGGATCAGGATGAACTTCTCGCCGAGAATCGAGTGGGCCAGGGCGAGCGCGATCATCATGACGGCGGCGGCAACGAAGCCGGGAGGGCTCACGCTGGCTGATGGCTGGGGCGCGCTAAGGGGCTACCGGGCCAACAGGAGGAGCGCCGCGGCCGCCTGCATCCGGACGCGTGGGAAAAAACCAGACCTCCGATGTGGGCGCCTGCCGTGCGGGCCAGGACTCACGCCGCCGCGCGCTGCGTTCGAAGCGCCCCGGCCCTGTTGGGCGTCGCAGCGCGCCGCCGCTAGGCTGTGTTCGCCTTGAGGAACGCAAGCGTTCTGACCCACGCGTCGGCGGTTTGGTCGGGGGCCCAGGCGTCGCCGGAGGGGTTGGCGAAGGCATGGCCGACATCCGGGTAGATGTACATCGCGTTCTCGACGCTGGCGTTGCCGAGGGCGGCCTCAAACTGCCTCACCGCTGCGGGCGGGATCAAGGCGTCGTCCTCGCCAAAAATGCCCAGGATGGGCCATTCGATGGCTGCCAGACGCGCCTCGTCGGTCACCAGGGAGCCGTAGTAGATGACGGTGGCCGCAAGCGTCTCGCCGCTGAGCGCCAGTTGCAGGGATTGCCCGCCGCCGAAGCACCAGCCCAGGGAGATGATGCGGTCGGCCCCCGCTGAGCGAAGGTAGGTCGCGGCGGCTTGCATGTTGGCATTCGCCTCGTCTTGGTCGAGCGCCTGGACCTGTGCCAGCGCCTCGGCGGGAGTCGCCGCAACGCTTCCATCAAACAGATCGACCGCGACGACGGCGTATCCGTGCGTGGCCAGCAGGTGCGCCATGTCGCGGATGTTGTCGGTGAGGCCCCACCACTCGTGGATCATGACCACACCAGCCATCGCGGTCCCCTCGGCCGGACGGGCGTAGTTCCCAACGATGTCGCCGTGGTAGGCGACGTTCTCCTGGACGACGGCGAACGGTCCCGCGTCGTTGAGCATCTCGGAGTTGCTGGGCGGATGGCGCACCACGAACCAGACGCCCCCTCGCCCGTCGCCCTTGGCGTCGCCGGGGCTTGTGTCTCCAACGTAATAGTACAGGGGGAGCCCCTTGTAGGCCAACTGCATCGTCCCGTCGGCGCGCTGGATGACCTCAAGGTCACCAGCCACGACGGGCGGCGCAGGTGGCGCCTCGCTGGCCAAAACAGGAGGCCAGTTCACGAGGCAAGTGCCCAAACACCTGCTGGTGCCGGCTTCGTCGTCGGTGAACACGTACAACGTCCTGCCTGCGCTGTCGACCAGCACGGTGCCGACGCCAGCGATGGATTGGAACTCAAGGGATCGCGCGCCCGTGCCCGCGTCAGCCCCCTCTCCGGGCCCGGGGCCGGGGTCGGCGGGCTCGGTGCAGCCTGCGAGCGATGCCAGGGCAATGACGAGCAGAGCCAAACGTGCGCCGTGGTTAACCATGACATCGAACACGGAAGGAGCCAGAAAAGACCTCGCCAGCAGGCCGTGATTTTGGCACGCCGACGGGCATCTCGGCAGGGATGCCCGTTGCATTATCGTCGGTCGCGGATGGGACGGGGCGAGCCCCACAGGCTGCTTCGCATGGACATCCAGTGGGCTTTCGACGAGGCGGGCGGTGGTACGCGAAAAGTCCAGATCGCGGCCATCCTGGCCGCCCGGCCGCAGGCGCGGCGGCCCATGAGGGGCTGACCTTGGACGGCTACGCCGGGTCCGGACGAGATTAGCGGCATTGGCCCGAGTGGCGTCGAGCCACCCCGCGCACGGGGGCGCGGCGAAAAACACGGGCTCAGGTCCCATGGCTTGACAAGAGCTGGCCCGAGCACGCGGCGACGGCTGGCCCGTCGTGTGCTGCGCGCGGCCGGCCCCCTCAACAATCAATCAAAGTTCCTGATCAACCCGCTAACGTTATAGATTGGATGATTTTTCAGCCATACAGCCCAGAGGTGCTATGATGTATCGTAAACTTGCAACCGCAACGCTGTGCGCTTTGGCCCTGGCCATGACACTGACTCCCACGGTCACGGCAGACTACATGGACGGGCAGGGCTGGATCGAGGCCTGCGCCGGCGAAACGAATGTCGTCGATCGGGGCTTGTGCGCCGGGAGCGGCAAGCCGCATGAACACTGCGACCATGGCAGCAACGGATTGTACTACTGCGTTCACGTGAACGACGTTTAGCTCGCCCGACGTGGCGCGGCTACGGCCGCGCCACCCCTCTTTCACCCCTTCCACCAACCCATTTTTGCGGCACCGGGCCCGCCATCATCGCTTGACGTTCCCGGCGCCGGTGCCAGCAGATCCTCAACTCACGAGTTCAACGAGAAGGGCTCCGATGGCCGCCAACTCAACGACCCACGGCACGTGCCGTCCTCGGGAGATCACGATCGTCATCAGGGCCGTGGCTCCCAGGGCGGCCACCACGGTCGAGCCGATCACTTGCTCGGCGGGGGCGAGGAGCAGCAGGGCGGCGATGGCCCACCAAACGATGGTCAGCGCGTGCCAGGCGAACCTGAGCGTCTGCTTGGTGAAGGAATCGTCACTGAACTATTTCGGCAGATCCTGTTTGAACGGCCGGATCAGCACGCCGAGGTGCACGTCACCGTCACGTGCGTCGTCCATGAGCCCGTGAACCTTGACTTAAAGGTGCGTCGGTGGACCCCGGTTGGGCGCGAGCCTGTTGCCTGTTCGCCATCCAAAGGACTTTCATCCTGAATACTTCATCGAAGACCATGTCCCACCAACGGTGCGCGACCAGCAAAGATGTCGGCTCGGTCGTTGTCCGAGTCCTCGGTGGGCATGACGCGCCGGTCGCCCGGGCGACGTGGCGCCCCGACGGTGCCCGTCTTGCAACCGGCAGCCGGGATGGAACCGCACGCATCTGGGACGCGGCGTCCGGGAAGACCCTGCGGGTCCTACTTCGGCACCGAGGATCTGTGAGCACCCCAGCTTGGAGCCCAGATGGTGCCTACCTAGCCACGGGGAGCGCTGATGGCACCGCGCGCATCTGGCACGCCGGTTCGGGTCGATCCATCCACGTCTTGAGTGGTCACAAGGGCTCGGTAGGCTGGCCGGCTTGGAGCCCGGACGGGACACGGCTAGCGACCGGTAGCGATGATGGAACAGCCCGCATTTGGGAAACAGCTTCGGGCAAGGCAATGCATGTCCTAGCCGATCACAAGGGGTGGGTAGGCTCGCCAACTTGGAGCTCCGACGGCACTCGTGTCGCGACGGGCAGCCGCGATGGTAAGGCACGCATCTGGGACGCATCCTCTGGCAAAGCCATCCACCAGCTGTTGGGTCACAGTGGTTGGGCCTACGCACCCACATGGAGTCAGAAACGCAACTATGTCGCCACGGGCAGCCATGACGGCACAGCTCGCGTTTGGGATGCGGGGTCGGGAAACGTCGTCACGGTCCTTAGCGGCCACAAGGGCTGGGTGGGCTCGCCCAGTTGGAGCCCGGACGGTACGAGGGTGGCCACCGGGAGCCGCGATGGCACGGCGCGCATATGGGATGCCGCCTCAGGCCAAGCGATGCATGTGCTGACTGGCCACAAGGGATGGGTCGGGTCTCCATCATGGAGTCCAGATGGCACGTGCGTCGCAACCGGCAGCCGGGATGGTACGGCGCGGATTTGGGACACGGCGTCGGGCAAAGCAATTCACGTGTTGACGGGCCACACGGATTGGGTGTATGCACCCACCTGGCACCCCGAGGGCGGTCAGGTCGCAACCGCTAGTCATGACGGAACGGCACGGATCTGGGATCTTGGGCTCGGACGGGAACACGTTGATCCGAATAGAATCACGTGCCGCGTAGCCAAGATAGTATTAGTGGGGCACGAACGGGTAGGGAAGACGGGTTTGACGCGGGCCCTGGCGGGCATGCCTTTCCAGGAAACCGGCCCGACGCACGGTCGGGACGTCCGCCTTTTTGATGATCGGATTTGCGAGCAATTGGCTACGCTTGCTCCGAACGACGAGCAGCGGGAAGCGTGGGTCTGGGATCTAGCAGGCCAAGCGGGCTACCGTATCTTTCATCAACAGCACCTTGACGATGCGGCCCTTGGAATCGTTGTTTTCAACAACCAAGCAGGGGAGGATCCGTTTCCAGAAGTAGCATACTGGGCACGCGCCCTTGACGCTGCCAACCCAGGACCGCATTTCCGCAAGCTGTTAGTTTCTTCGCTTGCCGACATCAATGCCCCTCCCATAAACAAGGCGGACCTAGACAGGGCTCTCGATGAATTCGGATTCCAGGAGTTCCTGTCCGTGAGTGCCAAGGAACCCTATCGAGCGGATACGCTGCCCGCCTTGGCGCGACGGGTCCGCGACGCAATCGCATGGCACGAACTGCCGAATTGGATACGAGATGGAGTTCTTCTCCAAGCTGAGGAGTTCCTCGCGTCCAAGCGAGATGGTGGATTAATTCTTGTAAAGGAAGCCACCCTGAGAGATGAGTTCGCCTCTAAGCACGGCGCGCCAAGTGAAGGTGCGGTTAGGCAGGCCCTGAGCGTTTTGGAACATTCGGGATTGGCCCGGCGACTCAGATTCCGGGATTGGGTGCTATTGCGCGCAGAGGTCCTCGACGCATACGGCGCTTGGATCGCAAGCGCCGCCCAAGACACGTCGCGTGATGGAGCAGGAACCATTCTCGAGCGCTCGGTGAATGACGCGAAGATACCGATGGCCGCCGACCGACCACTGAAGGGTACAGACGCAGAAGATGTCCTGCTGCGGGCGACGGTAAACGATTTGCTAGACCGAGGCGTTGCTCTTCGGCAGGAGACCGAGGGCGGCGATATGCTCGTCTTCCCGGCCGAATTCAGTCGGCACCTGCCGGCCGAGGCCCCCGCGCTCGAACCCGCGGTTGCTTTCACATTCCAGGGGGACAAGGCTTCGATACATGCAACCCTAGCAGTGCGGTTGGCCAACGTCCCAATCTACCGAACCCCTTCGCCTCGCTTCTACCACAGCGCAGCGCTGTTCCAAGCTCCGGATGGGGCCACTTGCGGATTCCGTGTCGGGGAGGCAGACCCGCGTGATCAATCGAGCTGCCGGCTAACTGTAATGTTCAGCAAGGCGGTAAGATCCCAAACGAAGGCGGCGTTTCTGCGCTACGTGCGCCATCACCTAGACTCGCGAACGGGCCAAGAGCCCGCGGCAGCCGAAAGAATCTACGAGCACTGCGACGAGAGGATATCGCCTCGCGTTGTGGCGAAGATCAGACGTCGGGGTCGCAATACCGTTCGCTGCCAGATTTGCGAGGCGACCTTATGCCTCGATGATCTTGCTGGTGATATCGGACCGCTGGATACGAAAGGCGCGGCGCAATGGCGCGCTTCTGGAGAGGAGCAGGCTCGTCAAGCCCGGAAGACACTCGCCCCGGAGCGGATGGCTGCAGAGGAATTCGACTTGTTCCTCTGTCATAATAGCGCAGACAAATCTCAAGTCCAAGACATACAACGCCGACTTTTCGATCACGGTATTGTGTCATGGCTCGACAAGGAGCAGATCCTGAAAGGACGGCAATTTATTCCCATACTAGAACAAGCAATAGATCGCACCCCGAACGTCGCTGTGGTCGTCGGACCAGAGGGGCTGGGGCGTTGGCAGGAACAGGAATACTACGCATTCTTGCAGTTGTATGTCGAAGGACGTGATGACACGGATAAGAAACGGGTACGAATATTCCCGATCCTGCTTCCGGGCGTTGAACGGAAACCGCATCTCCCAACCTTTCTCAAGGCATTCCATTGGGTTGATTTGCGCCGGAAGGGTGTTGATGGTGACGCCGAAATCGGCGAATTCGCGCGTGCCATATTGCAGACCAATTCCCCGGACGACCCAGACCGGTTGTGAGGCCCTCTGTGCCGGAGCAACAACCAAGCGAGACAGCACTTGGAGTCCGCAATCTGATCGATTCTAACAATATGAATTCAGGAATGATGCCACCAAGGCAATATAAAAACTAACTTGGTGTAACCCTGGCCACGGATTCAGCCATGCCGGCGGCCGATTGCAGGCGATGCCGTAAAGCCACCGGCGCTTTGCCGTGAACCCGAGGATCTGATCTGGAACGCCGTTACGCAAGCCCATCAACTTTAGTCAAGAAGCTATGAGAAAAACATCTGGCATTGGTGCCTTTACGGCGCTAAAAGCAAGGCAACTTTTGCATCCACCTGATGAGCATATAGGCTCGGACTCACATTCGACTTTCATCCGAGCCACCCCATCAGCTACTCCGACGACACGAAATGCCCGACGCCATGGTGGCCGTGACGAATGCGGAAGTCACGGATAGCTGGGGCCACGCCATTCTCCGGGGAGGGGTACCATCAGGCGGCGTCCATGTCGTCGTAGAGGAGGTCACAGAGCGCAAGCCATCTCCCATGGAGGGTGCGTGATGACCGATCATTCGCAGCTTGAGACGACAAGGACAAGGTGACTTTGATGCTCATGAAGGGCGTTTCGGCCGGCGTGTTCAACGGCACGTTGGAAGGCAATGCCAGGCGGGCGATCGATGTGTCCAGCGGGCCAAGATTGATGCTCCTCCAGTAAGCGCCCTCGTGTGGGCGGCGGCAGTCCAAGTTTCAATCCGCTTATCGCGCGGCTTGGCCTCGGCTTCGAGTTGAGCACGAGGCCGGGCCGGGCCCGGCCCGGCTAAATGAGTTCAACGAGAAGGGCTCCGATGGCCGCCAACTCAACGACCCACGACACGTGCCGTCCTCGGGAGATCACGATCGTCACCAGCGCCGTGGCTCCCAGGGCCGCCACCACGGTCGAGCCGATCACTTGCTCGGCGCTGGCGGGGGCGAGGAGCAGCAGGGCGGCGATGGCCCACCAAACGATGGTCAGCGCGTGCCGGGCGAACCTGAGCGTCTGCTTGGTGAAGGAATCGTCACTGAACAATTTCGGCAGATCCTGTTTGAACGGCCGGATCAGGATGTACTTCTCGCCGAGGACAGAGTGGGCAAGCGCGAGGGCGATCATCAGGACCGCTGCCGCGACGCCAAACCCTACTGTGAGGCCTACGCCGCGACGAACTTCTTGCCGAGCGCGGCGGCGCGGTTGGCGTCGCAGCGCTCCCGGAGGGCCGCCTGCGCGGCCGGGTTGTTGGCGTTGTTGCCGGCCCACGCCGTGAGGGCGGGTTGCTGTAGGGCTCGGCCGTAGCTGAAGCTGAGCTTCCACGGGAACGTGTAGTGCTCGTTCATGAGGCGCAGGTGCTCCGTGGCCTCCTCGGGGCTCTGGCCGCCGGACAGGAAGACGACGCCGGGGACACTCGCGGGCACGCAGTCAAGCAGAGCGAGCGCGGTGCGCTCGGCGACCTCCTCGGGGCCGGCGCGGTCGGGGGCGTCCTTGCCGCTGATGATCATGCTGGGCTTGAGCAGGATGCCCGGCAGGTGCACGCCGGCGTCCTTGAGGGCCCCGAAGAGCATGTCCCACGCGGCGCGGGTGATCTCCTCGCAGACATCGATGTCGTGGTCGCCGTCCATGAGGACCTCGGGCTCCACGATGGGGACGATGCCGGCCTCCTGGCACAACGCGGCGTAGCGGGCCAGGCCGTGGCTGTTGCCCACCAGGCATGCGTTGCTGGGCATGCCCTCGCCGATGGTGATGACGGCGCGCCACTTGGCGAACTTGGCACCCATTTCGGCGTACTCAGCTAGGCGCTCGCGCAGGCCGTCGAGTCCTTCGGTGATCTTCTCGCCGGGGTGGTTGGCCAGCGGGTGAGCCCCGGTGTCAACCTTGATGCCGGGGAAGACGCCCTTGCCAGCCAGCAGTTCGCGCAGCGGCTGGCCGCTGGCGCTGTCCTGGCGCAGAGTTTCATCGAACAGGATGACGCCGCCGATGGAGTCCTCGATGCCCGGCGTGTCGAACAGCATCTGGCGGTAGTCGCGGCGGGTGGTTTCGGTTGACTCCACGCCGATGCTGTTGAAGCGCTTGGTGCAGGTGGGGGTCGATTCGTCAGCGGCGAGGATTCCCTTGCCGTCGGCCACGATCGTCTGGGCGATCTCCTCCAGGAGCTGCCGGTCCATGGCGCCGGCCACACAGGTTTTGGGCATAACGGCTGCGGTGTTGGTGACCCGGCGGTGTTCGGCGGTGTTCGGCGGTGTTTGGCGCTGGCCGACCCTCGGCGCGCCCCCCCGGTCCAGTTGGGTCTGGTTAGCGACCAAGACCGGCTGGCGGCCCGGCGTGGGGCGGATCCGGGGCCGCATCGCCTGTCGCTTCGGGGGCCGCATCGGCGCCGGCGCCAGCCAAGGCAACGGCCGCCACGCCAGCCAGCACCAGGGCGACGCCGACCCACTGCACGGCCGACGGTTGCTCGGCGAACAGCAGGACCCCCCAGACCAGGGTCAGACACGGCTGGCCCAAGAGCAGGACGCTGGTCGTCAGCGCCGGCAGGCGCGGCAGGGCATGGGTGAGGGCGAGCCAGGAAAGGGAGTGGGACCCCAGCGCGAGTAGCAGGAGCCATCCGTGCGCGGGCCACGCCGGCTGCCACGAAAACCCGCTGTCCAGGGGAGCCAGGGCAAGCGCGCCGACGAAGGTGCCAATCGTCGCGTCCAGGATGGGGCCTGCGGCGGGGCCTCGTCGGCGGTTGCTGGCCCGCAGGAGCAAAAGGAAACCGGTGTAGGCGACCGCCGCGCCCGCGGCCAGGAGAGAACCAGCAACGGGGTCCGACCCGTACGCGCCTGCGCGGCCGAGGCCGCTCGTCAAGGCCACACCAAGAACAGCAGCCGGCACCCCCAGCAGGGCCACGCGGGGAGGCCGCTCCGCGTGCAGGACCCACGCGGCGATCCCGACAAGGACGACCTGCAGGTTGGCGATGACCGTCGAGAGGCCTGCTCCGACAAATTCGATGCTGCGATGCCACAGGTTCAGGTCCACGGCGAGAAAGAGCCCGGCGGCAAACGCGATCCAGCGTTCCCGGGGAGCCCGCTGGTCGCGCCGTGCGACCCTGAGCCACAGCAGGAGGAGCAGAGGCAACGCGTAGGCTACCCGAAACAACGCGGACGTGCCGGGGCTGACGCCAGCCAGGCGCACGAAAATGGCGCTGAAGCTGATCCCGATTACTCCCGCCATGGCCGAGGGACGGCTCACGGCGCTGCGACCTGCCCATGGTGGATAACCACTAGCACCCCCCCCCGGGCTCGCGGCCACGGACGGGCCCCCCGCGCCGACCCCACCGACCCCACCGCCGACCCCACCGGCGCCTTCCTCCTGTGATGGGCCGCCACGGTCAAACCCGCGCTTCACAGCCTCTATGAACGGCGGCCCCGCTGGAGCGGTGTGTCCACTGCCTGGGCCTGCTACCTTCCCGTGCCCCTGCTGCGCACCCTCCTGGTTCTGGCCGCACCCCACGATCGGCTGCTGCGGTTCCATGCCTGGCAGGGCCGCGTCGTGGTCTGGGGCACCGTTGCCGCCATCTTCCTGTTCGGCCTGCTCGGCCTGCTGTCGGATGCCAAATGGTACCAGGCCAGCATTGGGCTGCCCGCCGGGCTGGCGCTCATTGCGTACGTCTACTACGCGGGCAAGGGCACGGCTGGCGCTGCGGCCGGGCGGTACACGCGGGTGGCCCCTGCCTACGCGGTGCTCTCACTTGCCGGGCGATAGGCTGGATTAGAGGACGAGAACCCTCACGTCATACCCGGCGTCGGTCAACGCCTGCCTTGCCTGCTCGACATGCTTGGGCCCCCGGGTTTCCACGTGCAACTCAACGAGGGTCCGGTGCATGGGGACCCCGGGCCGGCTGCGGTCGTGGTGAATATCCAATACATTGAGGCGTAGCCGGGCAAACAGGTTGAGCAGCGCTGCGATCTGGCCCGGCTTGTCAGGAATGGTAGTCTCAAGGACCGCGATGCGGCCTTCGTTGACGAGTCCGTTTTGCAGGATGCGGCCGAGCAGGGTCATGTCGATGTTGCCGCCGCTGATCACCGCGCAGACCTTCTTGCCCTTCAGCTCGACGCGGCCGAACATGGCTGCCGCCAGGGTGACGGCTCCCGCACCTTCAGAGACAACCTTGGTGCGCTCCAGAAGGAACAGGATGGCGGCGGCGATTTCGTTTTCGTCGACGCTGACCACTTCGTCCACGTATTCGCGGATCACCTCGAAGGTTTGGCTGCCCAGTTTCCGGCAGGCGATGCCGTCGGCCATGGTGTTGACTTCATCCAGGGGCACCACGACGCCCTTCTGGAGGCTGGGTGCCACGGTAGCAGCCCCGGCCGCCTGCACACCGATCACGCGGATGCCGGGACGGGTCTGCTTCAGGGCCGTGGCCACACCTGAGATGAGGCCGCCGCCCCCGATGGGCACCAGAACGGTGTCCACGTCGGGCAGGTCGGCCAGGATTTCCAGCCCAAGGGTGCCCTGGCCCGCCATGATGAGGGGGTCGTCGAAGGCGTGCACGAACACCTTGTCGTGCTCGTGACAGAACGCCTCGGCGGCTTCCTGGCTCTCCTGATAGTCGCGCCCCACCAGGTGGACGGTGGCGCCGTAGCCACGGGTTGCCTGGACCTTTGCCAGGGGGGCGTCTTCAGGCATGAAGATGTCCGACGCGGCGCCAACGCGGGTGGCTGCAAATGCGACCCCCTGGGCGTGGTTGCCCGCCGACGCCGCGACCACGCCGCGCCGTCGTTCCTCGTCGCTGAGGGAGTGAATCTTGTTGAGGGCGCCCCGGACTTTGAACGAACCCGTGCGCTGGAAGTTCTCCAGTTTCAGGTAGAACTCGGCGCCGGTCTTCTTGCTGAGCGTGGTGCTTCGCTTCAGCGGGGTGTCGAGGGCAGCGGGGCTGACCACCTCCCGGGCTGCGAGAATGTCGTCAAGGTCCAGGATGGCCACGGCGGCGGACCCGGCCGCGGTGCGTTAAGACTTGCCTGATGCCCCGGCCAGCGCGGCCGCATTGGCCGCAGCCCGCCGGGCGACCGTTCGGGCCCGGTTGACAAGGCCGACGCCGCCCAGAATCAGGGCCGAGCCTGCCACGAACCAGGCCGTCACGCCCTCCCCGCGGAGCCACCAGCCGGCAAGCGTCGCCACGATGGGGACCAGGTAGATGTAGGCGGTCACTTCGGTGGCGGCCAGGTGGCGCAGGCTGATGTTCCATACCGCGTAGCCGATGGCCGTCGCGAAGACGGACAGGTAGACGAGCCACAGCCATTCCGTCGTGTTCAGGGATCGCAGCGGCTCGATGCCTTGGCCGATGCCGTAGGGCAGGAACAGCAGCGTCCCCACACTCATGGTGAGTCCCGTGGTGACGAGGCCGCCGAAGCGGTCCACCAGGGGCTTGGCGACGACGGAATAGGACCCCCAGCAGATGGGTGCAATCAGGATGACGAGGACACGGCCGGCGAACGTAAACGTCTGGTCGCCCGATTTGCCAAGAAACGTCACCACCGCGACGCCCGCAAAGGCCACGAAGAGCCCGATGGCGCGCTGTCGGTCAAAACGTTCCTGGCGGCTGCCGACGGCGGCCAGCAACGTCCAAAGCGGAGCCGTTGCAATCAGGATGGCGCCCGTGGCAGCGGTAACCTCGACGCCGTCGCGGGGTTGCAGGCCCCAGTACAGGGGCAGATGGTAGCCGACCACGCCCAGCAGGCCCAGCAGAAACACGCGGCCCCAGTCGCCGCCGCTCAGGCCGCGCAGCTGGGCGCGCCGCCAGATCAGCAGCCATGCGCCGTAGGCCAGCAGCAGCGGCACGTACCGGTACCACGTGACCTGGAACGGGTCAAGGGCGCCGTCGAGGAGCACCTTGATCGAGACGAAGGCGATGCCCCACGTCACGACCAACGCCAGCATCATGCCGTGCACCCAGGACTTGCCCACGGACCGGCCGACTTGGGCCTCGGGGATGAACGTTGGCGTGCCGGGGGGCCGCACCTGGAGGCGACAAACGTTTTCAGGGGCCTCCACCACAGGCCACCCATGAACGGATCGGGCCGCACGAGCCCATGGGTCCTGATCGGGATGGTGGCGGGCCTGCTGCTGTTGGGAACCGCTGCGGCCGTGCCCGAATCCGAGGCACCCCAGACCCGCCTCGCCGAGTCCGGCCTGGCCGATGTGGAACGGGTCTGGCACGAGCCCGAGCCGGTCCAGCCGGGCACGCAGTGGACGGGCCACATCCAGTTTCGGGCTGACCACAACGTGAGCGACGTGCTGTACCAGATCTGTCGCGTGGGAACGTATTGCTTCGCGCCGCCGACGCCGGCCGAGCGCGTCAACGACACCTACTGGCGTTTCGACACCAGCACCTACATCCAGCCGGGCAGCGGCAAACCGGTCCAGTACGAGGCAGCCTGGCGCGTCGGCTACCAGTTCCTCCTGGTGGAGGGGGACAACACGACGCTCTTCCCCCACGGCATTGAGCCGTCAGACCCCTCCTGTGAGGGCGGCGACGCGTGGATCGAGTGCGCCGAGACCCACTACTTCTCGTTCACCGTGGCAGGGACCCCCGCGGATCGTGGGGCCCCGGCCGTGGGCCCCATCGCGGCCCTCGCCTTGTTTGCCCTACTGGCCCTGGCGGCCCGCCGCCGTTGAACCTGGCATCCCACCTGCGAAGCAAAGCCCCATCAACCGGGACGGCTCCAGGGGAACCGGGATGAGTGATGACTCAGGCCGGGGCGCCACAATGGGCCCCGGCGCGCCACAGAGCCCCGGCGGGCCAGCGGGCGCCACGCGGCGCCGCAGCAGGCTTCGCGCGGCCTCCTGGGGCCTGGTAGCCCTGCTGGTTGCTGCCGGCCTCGGTGTTGGCGCCTACGCGGCATGGAACTCGTTGCACAGCGAACAGACGGCGCCGGACTTCACGCTCACCTCGACCGGCTTCGAGAACGGAACCCAGGGCGCACCCGTCGTCTTCAACCTCACCGACTACCGCGGCCAGACCGTTCTTCTCGACTTCATGGGGGTCACGTGCTCGTCGTGCCGCATCCTCACGGACCAGGTGCTCTTCCCCCTGCACGAACGGTACGGCAACCGGACCGATTTCGTGATCGTTTCCGTCGACGTGTGGGCTGGCCGCTTCGGTGAGACCGAGGAAGAGTTGATCAAGCTCCAGCAGAGCGAAGGCACCCCGTGGCGCCACGCCTTGGACACGGACAACGTGTTCACGAAGTACAAGACGTACGAACTGCCCAAGATCACCGTCATCGACCCGGCGGGCCGCATCGTGTTTGACGGCATCGGCATTCCACCCCTGGGCCGCGTCGACGCAGCCGTCCAGGAGAGCTTTGTGGGACAGGCGGAAGCTGTCCCCGTCCTCACCGTCGGCATCCTCGGCCTCGCCTTCATCGCAGGCGTGGCCAGCGTCTTCAGCCCGTGCAGCATCGGCCTGCTACCCGCCTACCTGGGATTCCTACTGCGCGACGACCCCGCCGAGGCCCGCCTGCGCCGGGAGCGCCGCGCCATTGCCGGCGGCCTCGCCACCACCGGCGGCATCGTCACCGTGTACGCTGCCATCGCCGTCCTGTTAGCGGTCTTTGGCTCAGCCCTGCGGCCCTACGTTCCCCTGCTTGCCCCCGTGGTGGCGGTGCTCCTCATCGTTCTCGGCATCCTCATGTTCGCCGGCTTCGACTGGAGCATCCTGACCCGCAGGATCGGCGTCGGCCAAGCCGACGGCCGGCGGGGCTTCTTCGTCTTCGGCATCGGATATGGCACAGCCGCTTTCGGCTGCACCGGACCGGTGTTCGTCCCCATCCTCCTCGCCGCGTTCCTTGAGGGCACCCTCACCGGCGTGGCCGCTTTTGCTCTCTACACGGTGGCCGTTGCGGCCGTCGTCATCACCGCCGCCATCCTCGTGGCGGCCGGCCGGCGGAGCGCGCTCAATGCCATCCAGGCGCGAACCGCGGTCATAAGCAAGATAAGTGCGGCCCTCCTCGTGGCGGCCGGCGCCTACCTCCTCTGGTTCTCCTGGACCAGCAACCGAGGCTTCCTCCTGTGACCACCATGGACTCCGACGCCCCCACTCCACTGCCCGCCAGCGAACCCGAGGAAGGCCTGCCGCCCGCGGCCGAGCCCCCGGAGGCACCCGAACCCGAAACCGGCCTGATCGAACGTCTGCCGGGCTACACGGCCCCGGCGCTCCTGCTTGGCATCCCGCTGCTCATCTGGATCGGCACGCTCATCGCGCCCCGCCAGGTGTACGACAACTTCGTCTGGAAGTACTACTGGGGCCCCATCAAGGCCGACGGAATGAGTCGTCACAGCCTGGTCCACAACGGTGTCGAGGCCTTTGCCGGCTACAACCTGGTCAACACGCTCAGCTGGGTCGTCCTCATGGCGGTCTGTATCCTGGGCCTCTATCAGTTGCTGCGCCGGCTGGATGCCAAGATGAACCCAACGGCCATCTATGGCGCCACCGCCTGGGTGGTCGCCGGGGCCATTGCGCACGTCTTGCAGGACACCGACCTGATCCTGGCGCCCCTGGAATACATCTTCATCACGCCGCCGATCTACCTGCTCTACGCGGTCGGCGGCATTGTCAGCCTGCTGCTCGGATACTACCTGAGCGGCATCGCCCAGACGGCGGGGCTGGAGCGGGCTTTCCAGAAACTCTGGTTGATCTTCTCCGCCGGAACGCTCGTCTGGCTGCTTCTCTGGCTTTACGAGTGGGAGACCGTCCGCTTCCTGATTCATCCGGTGATCGTCGCCGTCGTCGCCGTTGCCACGTTCTTCGGCATCCGCATGCGTGCCGAGCGCCGCGGCGGCATCGGCATGATGGATTTGCTGACGCCTCTGGCTCTGGCGTTCATCGCCTTCGACCTGATCTACGTCTGGACCTACATGGGCAGCCCCTGGCCCGGCAAGACGGCCGAGGATGGGCTGCGCACGATCCTGTTCACCGCACCTGCCATTGCCGGCGCCATGACGGGCATCATCTGGCTGCTGGCACGCCAGCGCTACAGTGTGACAGGCAGCGAGGTGGCGGCCGCTTTCAAGAATCCCGTCAACCTCTTGCTGATCTTCAGCCAGTCGCTTGACGGGGTCGGCACCGCCTTTGGCCTCGATCTGGCTGGATACGTGGAAAAGCACGTCCTCTCCGGGTATGTGATCGACCAGTTCCGTGCGTTCAGTGAGTCCATCGGCTGGGGCTTTGGCGCCACGTACCCCACATTCCTTGCGTTTGCCCCATTGAAGCTGCTAGTGAGCGTTCTGGTGGTGTACACGATTGACATCTACTCGAAGGAGGAGGTCAAGCTGTACCCCAACCTGATTGGGCTGGTGAAGTTCGCCATCATCATGGTGGGCATCGGGCCTGGGGTGCGCAACATCTTCCGCCTGTTCCTCGGCGTGTAGATGCAGGTTCAGCGCACCGGAACGCCGACCATCGAGGGATGGGGCTGGCTCCTGGGAGCGACAGCGTTCGCCACGATCATCCCCCCACTGCGCCTCGTGCTCCCCCTGGTGGCGCCAGGGGCCGGTGCGCTGGGGCCAACCACCGTTGCGGTCGGCGCCGCGGGGGCCCTGCTCGTGGCCTTCGTGGCCCATGGGCGATTCTGGGCCCAGCGGTACGAGGCGGCCCCCCATGTGGTGCTCTGGGTGGAGTTTGCCGTGCGCGCGGCGTTCGTGGCGGCCGGTGCGGGGGCGGTGGCGTTGGCCGGCGGGCACTGGGACCGATTTCTCCTCATCGGGGTCCCGTGGGCGGTCGTCAACTGGCGCGTGCACCAGGTCGTCGTGAAGGGATTGATCGGTTACAGGGCCGATGCGGCCATCGTCGCGTGGGGCCTCATGCTCGGCGGGCTGGCAGGAGCCGCCCTGCTGGCCATGACGATTTGAGGTTTCACCAACGTCCCCAGACCCAAACGTTAGCCATACCACACGAAGTGCACAGTTGGCGGCGCCGCCACCGGACGCCAGGGGCCCCCGGTGCCTTGGCCTTCCCTTGAGGGCAAGCTTCAGCCGGTGGCGGCGTCGTTGCTTGTCTGCCGCCGTAGCCGGATGGATGGAGGAGAATCGCTCAGCGTACCGCGCACGAGGGGGCGGCCCGGGGGGCGCCACGCCACGCTGCATTGGAACCATTTGGGTGGTCCGCGGTGGCCCGCCCGGACCAATGCTGCGGCATGCAGCCGAACGCTGGCGCGGCGTTATAAGAAGGAGGCGGGCTTCTTCCCGCATGAATCGGTTACTCGCCGCCACCCTAGTTCTCTGCATCGTGCCCGGCTGCACGGAAGGCCCGGAGCGGGCGCTTCCCCTGACGAGTCAAGTCGAGGATGCGGCCTGGCACTGGCACCCCGACGCCGCTCTGGTGGGACTTATTGGCCACGAATGGCCAGCAGGCCCGGAAGCGCCGAGCTTCGCTCGCGGGTTGCGCGACGAATCCCCCCTCGACGGCGAGCCCGCCGCGTGGACCTTCCGCTTCTGGGCGCCTGATTCCGGCAACCATGACATCATCACCGACGCCCGCACGGGGGAGATCCTGTACGATGGCGCCGCCCTGGACGACTGGCATTGGAACGAAACCGTCGCGGCCGCACAACTTTCGGTTCGGCAAGCGGTCCAGGTCATCCGTGCAAACGACGCACGCCTGGGGGCCCTCACCCCCGACGCCCGGCTTTCTGACTACTACCTGTACGCGTCGCCCATTGGTCTGGTGTGGTTGGTCGTTACCTGGGTCGACGATGAGCCAGTCAGCTTTGCCGTCATGGACGACGGCGGGGCGTACCTGGGCTCGTCAATGGACCCGAGCTTTCCACTGGATTTCGTCAGGGCCCAAACCCAGAACGACAATGGCATTTCCAGCAGCGTCGCGCTGCTTGGCGAAAGCCAACTGACCTACGGTTTCGAATTGACGGACGCCCGGCATCCGCAGCTGAAGGTCGACGTGCACGCAGGTTTCGACGACGTGGGACCAGCCCAAGCCGGCCTCGGCGGGCTGGCCGACCTTAACCTCAGCCTCAGCGGGCCGGATGGCACTCGCCTGCAAGCATCGGTCAGGGCGCAGCCCGTGATGATGTGGCATGAGGGGCTGGTCGTGCTCGACCCGGTCCCCGGAAACTGGACGCTTACGGTGAGATTGGACGGGGAGGGCCACGCTGCCCACGAAGTCTATTGGTGTGCCCAAGGAACCAGCGCCCGGACCCCCGTGAGCGGCGGTTTCTCCTTTTGCTCGATCACATACTTTTGATCCCTTTGTACCGCTGCGATGCGTACCGCGGTCGCCTTGGTTGGGCAAGCGCCGGAACACCGCTCCTGCGCTGGCGCTGCCGTGCTTTCCTACTGAACTGCCTGCGCGCCCGCCGCGACGCTCTGCCCCCGCCACGCCACCAGCCTGGCGCCCGTGCGGCCGCCGGCAACGTCCCGGCCCGCCAACTGTACCTGCACGGGGTCGCCCAGGCGGGCCCGGACCATGCGGGCCTCGCCCAGGTCGTCGTCAAACCACTCATCGAGCAGCTTGAGGTCCTCGGGATCGAAGCGCTGCGGTGCCTCAAGGTCGCTGAGGAAGAGCATGGATTCCCATTCGTCCACCTGGAAAGGGCCGCCGGGGAGGTCCCGGCTGCCGATGCGGGCGTCGATGCCGCGACCGACCTGGACGAACACGCTTGCGGGTGTAATTCCGGTGATGCGGGCCTTGGTGGTTTCCAGTGCGCCGCCACCGTGAAGGCTGGCCAGCACGAGGGCACTGGCCTTGATGCGGCGCTCCAACTGGTCCGCGGCCTGCTCCTGGTCGGAACAGTGGTCGCAGAGGCTGCGGAGGCTTTCGAGGTCGTGGGGCGGGGTACCCGACTCGGGGTCGCCCCCCTGGATCAGCCACTTGAGATTGCGGTGCACGACCAAGTCTGGGTAGCGCCGGATGGGGCTGGTGAAGTGGCCGTAATGGGTCGATGCGAGACCGAAGTGGCCCTGGTTTTCCGGCGCGTAATAGGCGCGGCCCATGGCGCCCAAGAGCTTGAACGTCGCCACTTCGGCCAGTTCGCGGTCCTTGATCTGAGACAGCAAGTCCACGGCCGCCCGGAAGGGGCGTAGCCACTGTTCTTGCTCCTCCTCGGACAGGGCAGCGAAGCCCTCGTCCTCTGGCTGTTCGTCTTCTTCCTCTTCCGGTTCTTCGGCCGTCTGGCCGGACAGGCCCATGCCGCCGCCGAACAGGTTGAGCTTGCCGCCGCCGGCCTTGAGTTGCTCCAGGAGGCTGTCGGCGGCCTGGCCTGCTGCCGCGGCCTTGGTAGCAGCCGCGCGCTTGGGGAGGCTCATGTCCACCTCGAAGCCCATGGTGGCCATCTGGTGCTGGAAGCGCTCCGCCTTGGCCGGGTCCGGCAGCGGGTGGCAGCGGTACAGGAGGCCCACGCCGCGCTCGTTGAGGTGCCGGGCGACCGCTTCGTTGGCGGCCACCATGAAGACCTCAATCATGCGCGTGGCGGGGTTGGCGTGCTTTTCGAGGGCCGAGAAACCGGATTCCTCCAGGAGAACCTTCAGTTCACCCGTTTCCAGGGCCAGGCCTCGCCGGTGGCTGCGCATCCGATCCGCTAGTTCGAGGAGGTTCTGGAAGTACGATTCGCCCGCCTCGGCGCGGCGAAGGGCGTCGTCGTAGGCCAGGTTTTCGGTGACCCGGATGAGGCTTGTGTGGAACGACGCGTGCTGCACGCGGCCTTGGGGATCGATGTCCATGGCGACGCTGGAGGCGAACCGGTCGCCGTCGTCGCGCAGGCTGCACAGGTGGTCCGCGATACGGTGGGGCAGCATGGGCAGCACCCGTCCGGGCAGGTACACGCTGGTGGCGCGCTTCTTGGCGTGCCGATCCAGCAGGGAGTCCTGCCGCACGTAATGGCTGACATCGGCGATGTGGACCCAGAGGCGCTGCCAGCCGGGGCCGCGGCCGGGCTCCTCGGACAGGTCGTCGATGCCCACGGCATCGTCGAAGTCCTTGGCATCCGGCGGGTCGATGGTGTAACAGGTCAGGTGGCGCAAGTCCTCCCGGCCGGGGTCGTCCTCCAGGCGGGGCTCCGGCAGGGCGTTGGCTGCGGCCTCGGCGTCGGGGTTCTCGACGTGCTCGAAGAAAGGCTCCTGATTGACGTGCCGCCGGGTCAGGCTGGCCACGGCCTGGTCGGCGTTCCACAGGCCCGATTCCAGCAGGAACTGCACGTAGTCGCTGCTCGTGGTGGTATGTTCGCCGCGAATCCAGTCCTGCGCGAGGAAACCCAGCGCCCGGTGCAGGTCCATCCCGAACACCCGCGTGGCGCCGAGACCGCCAATGCCGGCCACCGGCGCGCGGCCGTCGGGCACGCCGTCGTACTCCACGTACTGCTCCATGGCTGCGCGGGCCCACGTCATCGCGTCCCGGTCCGCTTCGTCAAGGCCGGCGGCATCCAGTTCGATGCGCACGAACAGCCGCTCGCCCTCCTCATCCTCCTGGATGTCCACGAGTTTCTTGCGCAGAACCTGCAGCCGCTCCCAGGCCTCCCGCATCTGCTGAACCTCGGCTCGGGTCCACGGCCGCCACGTGTCCCCCCGTCCGGCAACGGTCTCAAACCGGCCCGTGCCAGCCCGGCGGCAGCGAGCAAGCGCCTCCCGCACGTCCTTCAACTGCTGGCTGGACGGTTCCCGGTAGCGCGCCACGGCGATCTGTTCATCGGTCCACGGGTCCCCCGGCTGGCCCCCCGGTGGCCCATCGCAGGTCGCCTCCCACAGCGCCTCCTCCAGCGCGCCCAGATCGTCCTCGGCCTCCTCGGCCAGTCCTCCCTCAGCGTGCTGTGACAACAGGAAGCGCAGGCGGGCCTGGACTTCGTCTGCCTTAGCCAGCGGCCCCTCGTAGCGCTGCTTGAAAACACGGTGCGTGAGGCGGTCCCACCCGATCTCCTTCTCGCCCTCGACGGTCATCACGCGGGCGCGTACGACCCCCTTGCGGCGGGTCCGCTCCAGCAGGACCCCCAGGTTCTGGGGCGCCTCAATGCCGAAGAGGCCGCTGCGAAACTCCACCACGTCCCCGGGTTTGGCCATGCGCGGGTGCCGGCAGCCGACGGCCCATCCTAACGCCTTCGTTGAGCGATCGCCGGGGTTCACCTCCAAACGCTTTTGCCCCGCGGCCCGGCTGGGGCATCCATGCGAGCCGTTCCCGTCCTGTTGATTCTCGTGGCGACAGCCCTAGCCGGCTGTTCAGACTCGGCGCCCGCGGGAGCCACCGCCCGCCAACTTCTGGCAACAGCGGACGCCGAAGCCCAGGCCTGGAACCCGGCGGCAACCCTGGTCGCCGTCCAGGCGGTTGAATTGCACGAAGCCATGGAAGACGAGGGCGAGGACGACGACCCCTTCTTTACGGCGGCCAACCGCGCCGACCCCGCGGTGGGCAACGGCCGGGCGGCAGCCTGGGCTTATGAATACAAGAGGAGCGACTCCGATGAGCGGTTCCAGGTTGTCGTTGATGAAGACGGAAAGGCGCAGACATCCGCCGGCGGGGACGGAGACGACTCCCCGTTTGGCGGCGAGCCAATCGGTAGCTGGCGCGTCGATTCGGACCAGGCCGCCCGCACGTTGCGCCGCGAAGCGTCCGACTTCTCCCAGCGGGCCGCCGACGAGGATGCCATCGTCCTGTGGACCCTGGGCCGGGAAAACGCCACGGCCGATGCCGTCTGGGCAACCGTCGTTTTCAGCATCGCCGACGGAGCCGAGGATGTCCGGATCTTCATCGTCGGAGCAGTCAACGGTACCTACCTGGGGAGTTTCAGCCTGGAGGACTTTGTGCTCCGGTTCAGTCTGCCGCCTCAGGAGTGGGGTTCCTTCAGCGAGCAGCTCACAACAGCCACTCCGGCTGCCATGCACAGCTTCAACATTGACCACGAGGGCCACGAGCGACTGAACGTGATCGTTCGCAGTGCAGATCCCACGGTCGGGTCCACGTTGAACATCACGATCCTCCAAGGGGATGTCCTCCGGTTTGCGGGCGACCTGGAGTCAGGCCTGCTGTCCGAAAGCCTCGTGAAGACGTTCTTCCTGCCGGCGAACGCCCCCTTGGTCGGAACATGGACCGTTCAGGTGGCCCTCACCGAGGGCCTCGCGCAAGGCTACGAGGTCTTGTGGTGCGCCCCGGGCCTCACCGTAACCATCGACCAGCCCCCATTCAGCCAGGATACCGCCTGCGACTAGCGCAGTCCACTACGAAGGGCGGCCAGCGCCTCGTAAGGGCGCTCGGGCTTGACCCCGCCACTGGCCAGCAGGACGCCGAATACACCGAGTTCGATGGCTTTGGCGACGTGACAGGCGCCGCACGGCGGGACCTCATCCGGGTTCTTCGGTGGGCCTTTATAGCGCTGGTCGAACACCCGGATTCGGCACTGGGAATTCTCTTGGGTCCGGCAGGGTTTTCAATTCAAGGCCTGACGTACGTACAACGGTCGAACTCAACCGCGCCGACCACAGGGAGCCGTCGGTTGGAGTGATTTGTTCGAAGGCGGGGGAGGTCACGATTCTCGGCGTCTACAATTTGCTATCGTGATTCTCTTGCCCCATCAATTTGGGGTCCACCATGGCAGCGTGCAGTTCCCGGACTTGTCGGTTATTATCGCAACACTTTGAGCGGCGCGGGTTACGGCGACGTAGAAACATGCGGCCGGTATGGCATCGAGCCCCTTGTTATGTTGTAAGAATTGCCGGATGCCCGCGGTGGGGACAATCAGAATTCGCTCGTGTTCGGTCCCCTTCGATATTTTGAAGTTCGTGAACCGCAGATTGTATTCTTTTCCCGAGGCAACGCTATGTCTTAGACAATGCGGGCCGAACGTGTCCACGTATTCGTAAATATGGTCTGGGTGAACTAAGAATAGCCCATCGTGGCCCGTTTCTTTCACGTTGTGGGTTTCGGTTGCTGGAAAATCCCAGAGATGGGCGAAAATCGTGTCCGCGAATTTCGCTATTTCGCCGTGGCATCGCCAAGTGGTTGATTGGAACTCGATTTCCAGTGTGCCTGCATCGACCCGCTCCTGGAACCAATCCATTGCCCCTGCGTAGGCATAGGCGCTGTTCTTTTTGCTTCGTGGATTAGTTGCCAATACCGCTTGGCGAACGTCGCCCACCATTCGGATATGAATGGCTGATTTGAACAAATGGTCAAGAATGTCCCAGTCGTGCGCACTAAGGTCCTGAACTTCATCAATCAGGATTTCATCATATAGTGCCTCGAGCCGGTTCATCAGAGCCCCGCCCGCCAATCCAACCAATTCGCTAGAAAGGCGCCCAAGTTCGCAAGCGTAAACAGCGCCACTGGCGTCAAGGAATCGCGCTGCCCCTGATGCCTTGAAATGTGGTCGACCTTCGAAATTGAATCCCCTGACTCGCAGGCCAGGAAATTTGAATGGGATAAACGGCCGGGCAAAGTGGCGCAGCAGGAATGTAAACCAGCCCATTACCTCCAGATGGGAGTGGTCGCCTGCAACCCCTCGCAAGCGTTCCTTCAAAACGCTTTGATTAGCGGTCGTGAAGGTCAAGACAAGGATTTTTCTGTCTCGCGGCGCATCGGCACAATGTTGGACCAGGCTCGTGGTTTTTCCTGACCCGGCGACGGCCAATTCAAGACTATTGGGCATGGATGAACTCCGCCGCCGCGGAAAGGTATGCTGGTGGGTTGAGTGCTTCCGTCGACGTGGCTATCCTGAGTGCGCCTTCCGTTTTTTCACGACCCATCCATGTAGTGAGGTTTGCGTGGTCCGTGATTCCGAGCAGGCTACGCATCGCGGGTTCTCCATTTGCATGGACGAGTTGGGGCTCTAGCGTCCGGCCGGATGCAACGTCTCCAATAAACACCTCTCGACGTCCACCCACCAGCCACTGGGCAAGGGAAGTTCTCAGCGTTTCTGGTTCAGCACCATCGTTGTCAAGCACTACGGCCACAACCTTGTCCAGGGCGGCGCACAGTTCCAAACACTTGGCGGCTGAAAGACTCTTCATGCTGAGGACGTCAGTGCCGTGATCCAGTGGGCTGGCGCCAAATTTGTCCCGATATATGCGTTCAAAGATTATTTCGTCCGATGGGCCCTCCACTAGAACCAATTTCTTGGAAAGTGCAATCCGCAAGGTGTCGTAGCCGGGGAGTTTTTGGAAGTAATTGGCCGTACTTGGGTCCATTTCCGGGATTCGTGGGGCGTTTCCAGGCCCCATTAGGAAAAGCCGATCAAGCCGCAAGCGATTCAGTAAAAACGAATTGTGCGTTGCTATGAACACCTGTTGCCCATCAGCCGCTAGGTGTTCTATCTTTGACACAAGCGACACGAGAGCAGGGTATGCCAAATGGTTCTCGGGTTCCTCTATCATGACTATGTTCGCTTTATCCTGTTGCTGATGCATCGCTAGGGATATTTTGATGGCCGCTTGCTGTCCTTGTCCGGACATTGCGAATGGCACGCCGTCGACGTGGGGTGCGATGGAATTTTGCCACGATGCCCGGGCGCTTTGGTCTACGGCAAGTGTGATTGGCTTGTCATGAAGGGCTGTTTGGGCGGCTGAAATGCGCGCGTTTACCTCGTCCAAGGGGGGTGACGCGACGTTTTCCCGGCTTTGACGGAACGCAAGCGAAATGGCCGCCCGCTCTGCCGGTTCGAGAAAATCATTGAGAATGTCCCTGAGATGGAAATCAATCCCCGCAGTTGAACGGACTGTTCGCGAGTCAATAATCGCGGTCGCAAGGGGTCGTGGGCGCCGTAGTAAAGGGTCGTCAGCGAAACTTCTCCAAACCACCGAGTAGTATTCGATGGGAAGAATTGGCGAGGGATTGTTGGCCCAGAGTTCAAAATCGTCGGCAAATTCCGGATTCAGTACGACACTAAGGGCGACACCCGGACATGCATTGGTTGGCACGTCGCTGTTTATTGCGCCAGTAAGTCGCTGCAAATCTCCCCTATCCTGGAGGAAAACCTCGATGTGTATCTCGGGCGGGGGTGCAGCAATTCCTGATTTTCGGGCCTCCAAAAAAGCCTGAACATGACTCTTGTTGAACCAAAATGGATTCAGGTCGTCCGCTGCTCTCCGTCCATTCAGTCGCCCTGTGAGGGCAAGAATCATCGACTCCATTAGGGTTGATTTACCGCTTTCGTTGGCGCCAACGATAAGGTTGAACCCTTCATTAGGGTGAAACTCGAATGACTGGAAAATTCGGTAACCCGAAATCTTGACCTTGGAAATCATCCCGCCGACCTGGCGGTGACACGGTTGGTCCCATTATATGCTCGCCTACCCCGCCGTCGAACTCGCCTTATGCGCATCAAGAGCAATCACGGCTCTCACGTTCTTCACCTGCCCGACGACCGGCACGGATCGTCAGCACGTGTCCGGTCAATGGCCCAACGACACGCTGGGATCGCAGCACTGGGACAGGGCCCACGGCAGACGTACATTACCACTTTTTAGACGGCGTCCGCAGCTCCGGACGGAGAACGTTTTTTGGTGAACTGGCTGGCCTGGAACCCCGGTCTCCGGCTCCGAGTGAACCTGCAAGCTAGCGCCGTTCACCAGCGCCCGAGATGTAGCCTGTAGGCAATCATCGTGTGCGTAGGCGAACAATTGACGCGGCGCTGGCGCATCCTATGCAGGAAACGTAATCGATTAAGATGGTCAATGCGGACATGATTCCCGTCAAGTCCGTATTCACCAAGGCACGGCGCTGACGACGGCTTGTTTTTGGTCAATCAATCCCATAGAGCAATCCTAAGGCCAAGGCAGGTCGCTTCGGCCATTTAGGTGCTGGGCACGCAATCACCCCTCGAGGTTTCTCAACCGACTTGCTGGCGCGTCCAAAACGTGGAGCCACGGTTGTTCTTCGCACACCTGCGATCCTCCGGGGAGGTTCGATGTCACCGGGCCCATGGGCTAGCGCCCGCATACCGCCACACATCAACCGACCGGCAACCCACAGTGACGAAGAAGACGGCGCGGCGGGTTCGCGGGTCGGCTGGATGTAATTGTTATGCGCCCTTCACCACCTTTTCGACAAAAAATTCCTAGCTGCAAGCGCCCATCCACTGACAGATTTCATTCGCAACGGCACCTGTGCCCTGAGAGATTACGGCGCCCAACCCTCTAAGAAATGTTAGGGCTGCTTCAACGTCCACGCCAGCGAAGTCTGCCAAGGCAACCACTACTCCTGACTCTGGAGTAAGTGCTGCAAGACCGGCCACCCCGACAATAACAATTGCAGCTGCGACGGTATAAGCCCCAACCTTGCACCAAGTGCAGCCAGCCCCACCTGTCAACACTTCCCTATGGGCTGCTGATAGCTGGTCTTCGGAGGCTTCCCTGAGTCGGGCGACAAGATCTCCAGCGACTTCCTTAAAGTAGCTATTGAATCCCTCATCGTCACCTTTGGGCAGGCTAAGGCCGTTACGCCGAAAGGCAGCGGCTGGGTCGGCTAAGCATTGCTCTGCGTTAGTCTTACTTGCGAATGCATCCTTTATCGTTCTTGCTACGATCTTCATTTCACCGGACATAGTTCACCTGCCTTTTCTTCCGTGGTCGTTTAGTTACATCGTCGCTCATCTCTAACCGAATAGCGCGGCGGATAAGGGTTATGGGCCGGAACACGGGGTGGTGGCCCAGCGAGCGTAGCGAACGATGCCGTGTTCTTGCTTGCCGCAGGCTTTGGCGAGGAATTGCCCTCTAGTATATCTTCCGGTATATGGTAACTACTCGCCGAGTGCCGATGAAATCTTGCTAAATGTTGCGAAATTGCCTACAGCTTGAGTAGTAGACCTTGACGCTGAATTCGGGTTGATGTCAAGTGCTCTCAGATAAGCATGACGCGGATGTTGTGGCGGCTCTTTTTTCTTTTTATTTCATTGGCTCGCGCGGTCGGTGTGCGGCTGCCAAGGCGGTCGCCGAATGCGCCTTTGGTCATCGCGAAGGTGGTCTCCATGAGGCTACGCTGCGCAATGAGTTCCTGAAAACGATTTGGGAATTGGCGGCCAAATCGGACGCCCTTTTCATAATCGATACGGGCAAAGCAAGCCCATTTGGCATTGCTCCTGGGCCGATGAAGGGGTCGTGCTCCACGCTGGCTGGCAATGGCCATACAGGCTTGATTGGCGTATTGCTGGGCACGGTGATCGCGCAGAAGCCAGGCATGAAAACGATTCAACAGGTGACGGAACCGACGGCTGCGATTCCTGCGACTCAGCGTTGTCGCATCATACGTTTATTGGAAGCCCATGAAATCACTGGGGCGCAGCCCCGGCATCGTCAGGATTTGGTGCAGCACATCCTGAAATCAGGAGCAGCCCCGCGAGCGCGGCGGCCCTCAAGGTGGCGGGCTTCGGCGGTCGCGTGCCGCCGAACCACCGAATCCAGTTCCCTCCATGTTTGACGTCCACCTGGGACGTAATCGCGATGACCTACAAGGTCCTTTGCCGTTCGCAATGGTGAAGCAGCGGACCGCGCCGCCGAACAGGGTCCGGGGGGGGGCGGTTGCGCGTCCGTAGCGGCATCTAGATCGCGCGCCGCTCCTCCTGGGGCTCCCCGGAGTGGAGGAGCCGTCGACCCAAGGACTCAACGGGCGGCGTTGTGCTCGCCCTTGCGATGGCCTCCCGCCCGGGCGTTTCCGGTGGGTGCGTGGCTGGTGCGCCGCCTGCTGCCTGGGTCTAAGAATGGCGAAGCAATGGCACCCGTCGATGTACGACCTTCCCTATCACAAGGAGCCAGATGAAGAGATCATCCGGCAATTCATCCGGGACCACCCCTTTGCCCTGGTGTCCGGCGTCGACGCGCAGCATCGACCGGTGGCCACGCAGGTTCCGGTTCTGATGGAAGAACGCGACGGCCGTTACGTGCTTCGCGGCCACATCATGCGAAACACCGACCATCATGGCGCCTTTGCAGCCAATGAGAATGTGCTGGTGGTGTTCATGGGAAAGCATGCGTACGTGAGCGGAAGCTGGTATCGTGACCCCCACACGCCATCGACCTGGAATTACATGAGCGTCCACGCAAGGGGGACCATTCGCTTGCTCGACGGGGCGGCCATCGATGAGGTCCTCCGGGAGGCGAGCCTGCACTTTGAAGGGCAGGACGGGGCGTCGGCAACCATTTTTGACAACCTGCCCCCGGACCTCAGGGCACGATTAACCAAGGCCATCTTGGCTTTCGAGATTCATGTGACCGACATCGACACGGTGTTCAAATTGAGCCAGGATCGGGATCGTGACAGCTACATGAAAATCATGGAAAAATTGAAGGAAAAGGGGTCCGATGGCAAGACGGTTGCTGCCGAGATGGAAAAAAGAATGAGTCGAGTTTTTGCTACAGATGAATTGGCATGATGGCCACGATCCATCGCTGGCCAATGAATGAAAAAACCCGACATATCTCCATCCAATCCGTGGTTCTTGCGTGCCCGCCCGAAGTCCAGGTTAAGGCATTTGATCTGCACTGGAGTTTTCGCGACGGAAGCACATGGACTCTTCCGTGATTCGCAAACCATGGCACGAATACGAAACCTTACGAAACCTGCCGGGACCAGAGATATCAGGGTTATGTTGGTGCAGCCAGAAGCCATCTGTCTGCTGGACCCGTCGTGATTGAATAGGAAATCGCGACAACGAGCCATCCCAGACCAAAGATTCTATCTTGCCGGCCGTCTGTCCTTTGTTGACGGAAAAGGCCAACGCTGAAATCATCGGGCGCTGCCGGGAAAGAGCCGCCAATGGATCAATCATCTCCGAGCAGATTTCCCGACAATAACGATCAATTTCGGTCGTGTGGTGATGGCCGGTTTCGCCACGAAATGGCAGATGGAGGAATGAAAATGGAATTGAAACAGCAAATCGTAAGTCGGGAGATCATTGCACACGAATTCATGGTTGCGACCCACGGCAAACTGGACCCGGAAAGAATCGATGCCGCCATGGCAGCCATTACGGCGGCCGACACCAGCTTTCCGGCAAACGGCAGCGTCGCGAGCTTCATCTTTTACCTGCAATTTCAGGTGAATGTGACGGGTGGGAAATCCTTCAACGGCAAGGCTGGTGGCGTGTCATCGCCTGGCGGCGGAGCCCTGATCGGCGACCTCTACACGGACGACATCGACCGCTTGTACCGTGACACGGTCAGTTTCGAATTCCAGGCGACCCCGGTCTACACGAGCCTGCTGTTCTTCGACAGCGACAGCAACCTGCTTGGGCATTTCCAGGCCGGAGCCGTTTCGACGGTGGCCGGTGTTGGCGGCGGTAGCGGCAGTTGGTCGTGAGTCCGTAGCCAAGCAGATCGCGCGATGCGCGTCGGGCTCGCTGATTGGCTGGGCTCGATGCGCGTTGCGCCGCTGCGTTGGATCACGGCGGAGTGTTGGCTGAGCTTCCACCGGGCGACGCGGGCTCGCTTTCCATGTCTAGCTTGGCGTGCCTCGGTCCCCGGCGATGATGTAGATCGCCCCTTTCGGCGGTCCGTCCCCGCCCATCCTGTCGGTGACGGCGGCGAGGACATCGGGTGGCAGGGTGGACAGGTTTGCCTCCGAGGCCGCGACCTCGATGTTCTCAAAGCCCGCCTCCTCGAGCAACCTGCTCCAGTCGGCCGGACTGCGCATGTCATTGGCGCGCGCTTCGGCATCGACCGCGTCCGTCTCGGCAATGGCCAGTCGGCCTCCGGGCCTGAGCACCGCGTAGGCGGCGGCCAGCCATGCAGGATCGGCATGGTGGGCGCCGAGCCGGCAAATGATGGCATCCCACGGCCCCGCGGGAGGGGCGAGCATGTCGCCCTCCTGGAACGAGGTGCCCGGGAAGCGATCGCTGGCGATGGCAATCATGGCCGGGCTGGTGTCGATGCCCGTCGTCCAGGCGCCGGCCGCGGTGGCGGCTGCGGCGGTATGGCCCGGCCCGCACGCCACATCCAGAACATGATCGCCGGGCTTGACCCGCGCTGCGCGCAGCAGCGCCTGGCTCGCCTTGCCAAGTTCCGGCTCCAGGAGATCGACGACCTCGTTGTAATCCTGGGCCCGCTCCTCCCAATCGTGGTCCTCGTGGGCGTGATGGTGTCCGTGTTGGCGCTCGTCCGGGTGCTCGTGGCCGGCCATGCAGGGCGCGCCCAGTGGGCGGGCCGCCAAATCAGTTGCCCCGTCGCGGCCGGCGACGGACCAGCCGGCTTCAAAACGGGCAGACAGGATGTCCGCCCACGGCCCCCGGCCGGGAGCTGCGTGCCGCATGATTTCTTCCAATCTTGACGCCGCACTGACCCGCCTGTCCGCCAGACGCCGACGTGGAACCAACGGACCCGTGCCCACGCGACTCGTGGACACGCCGTCGGGCCGCGTGCGCCTGCACGATTCCGGATCGGACAAGCCGTGCGTGGTGCTGGTTCCCGATGGGCCCAACGTCATCGAGCATTACGCCGAATTGATTGCACTTCTTTCCGAGAAGTTCCGGGTTGTGGTGTTTGATATGCCTGGTTTTGGCTTTTCATTTCCGCGCCGGGCTTAC
>JBFIJP010000002.1:0-40650 GCA_041600695.1 Thermoplasmatota archaeon
AGAGACCAGCGGATTGGCCGGGCACGCGAAGCGGGGCCGGCTGCACGGCGGTGCAAAGCACCGACGGGCTCGAATCCGCCGCACTACCTAGCTATGCGAAGCTGGCAAACAGGGGGCGAGTGAGGGGTGCGCCAGTGCAGGATGGGCTGGAGCGGCCGAGCCACGCGAGGTCGCTTCAGCCTGGATGGCGCCGCGACAGCGGCGCCGGACTTGAACCTACGTGGTCAGAGACCAGCGGATTGGCCGGGCACGCGAAGCGGGGCCGGCTGCACGGCGGTGCAAAGCACCGACGGGCTCGAATCCGCCGCACTACCTAGCTATGCGAAGCTGGCAAACAGGCAGGCCCCGCCAAGGCGACGCCTGCCAGATGGCACGGGTAGCCCCGTGCGCGGGCCCCGCGACTCGCAGGTGGTATTTGCTGGTTTCGCGCCGCGTCTGCCCGGGGAAGACGCCAAGAACCGGTGCCGGCTCGGCGACGCCGTGCACGTGCACGTGAAGTTCCGACCCCGGCGCCAGGAGGACCGGGAGGTCGAATTGGCCGACGGCGCCGTGGTTGCAGACCTAGTGCGTTCACTGGGCGAGTCCCTGGATGCCACGGTGACGATCCGGGGCGGCGTTCCGGTGGCAGAAGACGAACCCTTGGCAAACGGCGACGCCGTGACGCTCCTGTCGGCACTCAGTGGAGGCTAACATGGGCGCAAGCGGCATGCGCGCGACAGCGGACGGCACCGCCCACTACGCTGCCAGCCACCCGGCAGCGGCAGGTCACTTCCGGCAATGGCGGGGCCTGACTGTTTCATCGGTTGGGCTGGGCAGCTATCTTGGTGACGTGTCGACGACGGCGTCGGCTGGCTACGCCGAGGCCACGCGCACCGCGCTACAGGGCGGGTGCAATGTGCTGGACACGGCCAGCAACTACCGAGAACAGGAGTCGGAGCGGGACCTGGGCCTCGGCATCCGGCGGTACCTGGAGGCCGGCGGCGCCAGAGCGGATTTCCTGGTGGCCACCAAGGCCGGGTTCCTCCACGGCGACGGCGCGGTCCCCATGCAGGAGTACGTCCAGAAGCGATACGTGGACACCGGCCTCGTTGAGATCAGCGACCTGGCGGGCGGCATCCACTGCATGACCCCCGCGTACCTTGAGACCGAACTGGAGCGCAGCCTGGAAAACCTGGGCCTCGCCGCCGTCGACGTGTTCTTTATTCACAACCCCGAAACCCAACTCCAATCCGGCGTTCCCGCCGCCGATTTCTACGCCCGACTCCAGGCAGCCTTCGAATCCCTGGAGCGCCTGGTTGACGCCGGCAGGATCGGCTACTACGGCCTGGCCACATGGGATGGCCTGCGCGTACCCCCCGGAACGCCGGGCCACCTGGACCTCGCCGAGTGCCTCAGCCGCGCCGCAGCCGCCAGAGCCAAGGTGGGCCCCGGCGACCACCACCTGGCAGCCATCCAACTACCAGTCAACGTCGCCATGACCGAAGCCCACCTGCAACCCACGCAGCGCGGCCGGCTCGGCCCCCAAACGCTCCTCGAATTAACCCTCCAACACGACCTGCTGGTCCTCGCCAGCGCCAGCCTCGTCCAAACCAACGTGTTCGGCCGCATCCCGCCAGAATGGAGCCAAGTCCTCGGCACCAGCAACGACGCCGAAACCTGCATCCAATTCACCCGCAGCGTCCAAGGCGTCACCACCGCCCTCGTCGGCATGGGCAACCCCGAACACGCCCGCACCAACCTCGCCTACGCCACCAAGCACCCCCCCGACCCCAAGACCGTGGGGCTGATGCTGGGGCCGGGTGGGCCGCACGGCTAAGCCGGGACAAGCTACCCGGCCCTGGACCGCTGGCCGAAGGCCAGTGCGAAGGGGCCGGGTGGACCGCACGGATAGTGCGGGCCAACGGCCCGTGCGAATGGACCCGGCGGGCCCCACGGCTAACAGGCAGCGGATTTCGTAGCTCCCACCTATACCGCGGCGGCATAACACCCCAAAAACGGCGTATTATGCCGACGGCTACAACGACGCCACAGTGGAGGCGACTACCTTGACGGGCGGACTGGAGGCTGCGGAAAACGTAGCGCGCCGAACAAGGGAAAACCCGTGAATAACTAGTTATGTCGCCACGCCGCCCGCGCATCCTCTGGAGCAACAGCGGCTCCAAGTCTAGTCTGCCGCGACCGTTATGAGGACCCGGCCCCTTACAGGCAACACCGAGCCAGACTATGCCCGAAGCTCCGCGACTCTTCATTTCGTATTCCTGGTCCAACAAGCAGCACGAGGATTGGGTGCTGGCCCTTGCCTCCGAGCTCCGCGAAAACGGAATAGATGTAATCCTCGACAAGTGGGATTTGAAAGAAGGTCACGACGCCTTCGCGTTCATGGAGCAAATGGTGACCGACAAGACCGTCGAGAAGGTTGCCATCATTTGCGACAGACGCTATGCTGAGAAAGCCGACGAACGACAGGGCGGAGTTGGAGCCGAGACCCAGATCATTTCCCCCGAGCTCTACGCCAAGGCCAGTCAGGACAAGTTCGTCGCCATCTTGGCCGAACGAGATGACAACGGCGATCCGTACCTGCCAGCGTACTACAAGTCTCGAATCTACATTGATCTAAGCGACACAGAGCGCTACGGTCAGAATTTTGATCAACTGCTTCGTTGGGCTTGGAACAAGCCTCTTTATCGCAAGCCCGAGATTGGAACGGCGCCCACGTTCTTGACGTCGGAGGATGCACCAACCATTCCGACCGCCGGGCGAGCACGGCGAGCAATTGAGACCCTCAGGCAAGGGCGACCACAAGCAACCGCTGCGTTTATCGAGTACCTCGAACACTTTGCCCAAGAGTTGGAAGCATTTCGAATGGAGCCCTCCGGCCAGGATCATGGGGATGCTGTCGTTGCCAATGTCGAAAATTTCACGCCGTTTCGCACGGAACTCTTGGGAGTCATTGCAACTGCGATCCAATACTCGCCAGGTGATGCGACGTGGCAGGCTATCCACCGCTTCTTTGAGCTTCTCCTTCCCTACAACGACAAGCCTGCCGACGTGAGTTCGTGGAAGGAGTGGGATTTCGACAATTTCCGGTTCATCACCCATGAGCTGTTCCTGTATGTAATCGCTGAACTCATCCGCCGCCAGCGCTTCGACGGCATCAAGACGCTTCTAGACGGTCACTACTATGTCGGTGCGGAATGGCGCCGCTTCAACATGGCGCTGGTCCCCTTTCAGGTCATTCGAGAGCCACTAAGGTCTCTTGACGCGCGCAATCAACGGGATGGTAGCCGCCGAGTTTCGCCTCACGCCGACCTCATAGAAGCGCGGCACAACACATCCGGCTACGAGATGGCTGAGCTGATTCAGGCCGATCTATTGCTATCGTTGCGGACTCTTATCCATGAACCGCTCAGAACCGGCAACGTTTGGTGGCCGGTTACGATTGTTTACGGCAGCCGGCGGTCTGGTCCATTCGAAATTTTTGCGAGGTGCCAATCAATGGCCTTCTTTGACAAGGTCAAGGTGGCCCTCGCAATTGAGAATCTGGATGAACTTCAACCGGCAAAGGACGCACTTGAACAGGGAGCCTTAAGCCGGGGCGGTCTCGCCGAAATCTTCTCCAACCCTGCGGCCATGATTGCCTTGGACAAATGGGGCACGTTGCCTTAGCGGGGCGACATAACAAGACGTTCAAGCGGACGCACGCTGCGGCGCGCGCCGCTTAACTCCATCGTTCGGCGCCTCCCGGGTCTGCCCGGAAATCGCGCAGCAGCCCTCGCGAGTGAACCACGGCATAACTGCCAGCGTCTTGCGCTGGGCCTTTTCTTTGACGCAGCGAATCATTACTATGGGTCAGTCGTATGGAGGGCGCGTGGCGGTTGCGGAAGCCTGGGTGGCGTCGTCTCAGATCGTGCTCTTGCTTGCGGTGGCGGCCGTATGGATGCGAGGACCCGGGCTGGGCGGTACGAAAGGGTGGGGTGCTGCGCTTCTCGTATTGAACGCCGTAGCTATCCTCGGCTTTGCGCTAGTTCAGGAGGGGATCGCACCCGCCGAAGGGCTCAGGCACCGCCTCGCAAGTTGGATTGACCGAGTCAGCGATGTGGCCCTGCTGGCGCTTACACTGGTCATTTGTCGGGTACCTCGCCCCTGGTCAACTGGTGCGATCACCGTAGCGGTAGTCGCCATTGCGTTGGTCACGCCCCATCATCTTCTGGCATCACAGTCCGCGCATCCCGCGTGGGTTGCTGTTTTGCGCGAACTCCCCTTGGAAATGGCGATCATCGGGTTGGCGCCGGCCCTAGCGTGGCGAGTTCGGCAACCCTCCCGGGTTGGCTGGCCGGCCGTACTCATACTGAGCGCATTGGCCCTCAGATACGCAAATGTTGCCAGCCTCTACTGGAGCCATAAGTTATGGACCCCGCCACCCCCGGGGACGTGGGAATTATTCGGCGAGGTACCGGCTATGATTGCTTGCGTTTCGCTTGGATCACTCCTGATCTATCTGGTTGGCCGGCTGTACATTTGCAAGGGCACGGAGCGCGATGAAACGGCCGCCTTGTGCGGGGCCTTGGTCGTCGGCCTACTCTACGGGATCGCGCTGAAACTTGGAGTCGGTGAGCTCTCCACAGCCACGTTCACCATGGGTTACATCCGGCCCGCAGCGTTCCTGCTGGCAAATCGCTTCCTCGCCGACGCGAACCAGAACGTAGCCATGCCGGCCCCAGAGGCGCTGGTGGGCGCACTACTGGCTTCATTAGCGGCCGTCTGGGGGGCAAGCGCTGGATGGCAGTTACCCACACCTGCGGCGCTTTTGATCTCGTCCGCCGCCGGAATCGTTTCAGGCGGAGCCATCTGGCTATGGATGATGCCCACGGCACGCGCCGCGGCAGACGTCAAATTCGCGCCGGACGTCCGCGTCCCCCTGCCCGATGATTGGGATCTACGAGTGCGTGTGGCCATGGATCGGTTTCAGGGCCTCGCGGCGGAAACCCAGGCGCGGGTGCGCGCTCTGCGTCGTTGGGAACGATTATTGCTTGCGGTAGACGCAGCGAGTAGTTTGCCACCCCGGGCGTTTGAGCGCACCACGCCTGGACTTCATTTGATTAGTCAGGCACCTTACGCGCAAATTGGACCAGAATTGAAACGTGCGAACGGGCGGCGCGACCGTATTGTCGCGGATTTGGGCCTCGGAGTTCCAGACGGCCCCCTATGGAGAACGGAGTCAGGCGGAGCGGACGGACTCGCGAGCAAACGGGCCCTACGGTACGACGTGCTTCCTGCAGGAGCTGCGGTCGCGACCGCCATTCGCGAGCGCCTGGGCTTGGAGCGATTGCCCCGTGAGGAAATCGCTCAGGTCGCAGGAGAGTACGTTTGCGGGGCCAAAACACAGGCTTGACACTTACCTCCGAATCGGAGGTAGGGAAAACTACCAGTCTGCTCGCGCTTTGGTTCTGGCACCTCCCCGGAGGACGTGACCACAATGAAAGCGCAACCCACCGTTCCCAACACCCCATGGAAGCACCTAGTCGTCGGGCTCATCCTAGCAACAGCAAGCATAGCGCTCGCTCTTCCTGGTTCAGCGGACCCAATCGAGGATTCATGCTTGGCGGTCTTGGCACCCACGATGTGCCAGGCGGCATCCGACGCGGCGTCAATTTCGTGCGACGACATCCTTACCCCCGAGATGTGCAGCCCCGGTGCCGATGTACCCTCGATTCCGACGATCTGGGTTGGCGAAACCGTTTGGTTCGCCGCCGTTTCCGACCGTGAATCGGGCCGCCTGCACGGCCTCCAAGACGCCGGCGACGGGCCCGCCGAGCAGTGGGTCGTCGAATTGGCGCGCCCAATCGACGGAGTCATGATTCATCCAGACCACCCCGCGGGTGCTGCTGTCCTCTTGGCCACCCGCGAACACGGGCAGCCGCATGTAGAAATTCTCGCGCTGGAAACGGGCGAGCCGATTTGTACGGCGACCCTTGACCGCCAACAGGTTGCTCCAAAGGGCTGGGGTGGCTCCAACCCCCGCTTCGCCGTGGCCGACGTAAACCCGTCCCAGGGGGAAGAGATCCTGGTAGCCACGATGAATTTCAATAGCTGGGGGACGCAGCTTGGGGTGCCCGCGCTATACTACGCAATTTCCCCCGGCTGCGATACGGTCGCAACGTTGACGAGCACCTTCTCGCCCCGATGGATCGATGTTTTGGACGACATTGATTTCGCCGATTACACGGGCGACGGCATCCTTGATGTTATTGCCCTTTACGGAGGTGCCAATTATCCATACGGCCAACCAATTATTGAGGTGGTTGATTTCGTGGAAGGCCAGACGTCCATCGTCGTTAGCGATAACTTTGGCGGCGGCATGACGAGGCTCGCGACAGGAGATTTTGATGGCAACCCCGGAGTCGACTTCCTCACGGGAGGCTGGTGGGGTCCCAACGTCGCGGCATACAACCACGACGGAAACCGACTCTGGTCCGGCGCCGTCGACGGCGGATGCGGAGGCGCCGACCGAACCGTCATGATCGACGAGGTTGAAGATGAACCGATTCTGCTAGTTGGCAGTGGCAGCTATTCAACTTGTAACCGACCCGCTTTGAGCCGAGTTGACCCGACCACCGGGGCGACGATTTGGAGGGCCCAGACGAATGATGCTGGACGCAATATGGCGGCGCTGGTCGTAGCCGAGCTCGACGCATCCAACGGCGGTCGCGAGGTTTTGGCCTACGGCACGTCCGAAGCATCCTGCGCCGGGAATCTTGGCAACTGGGCAATCTACACGCTTAGCCTAGCGTCCGGCGAGACACTTCAACGCACGTGCTCGCTTTTCCTGCTTCACGCGCAGGCGACCACCCTACCAGCGACCTCCAGCGGGGCAGAACCCCTCTGGGCCGTCATTGCCGGAACGGGTGAGAACTGCCCACAGGGCCGGACTTGCCTAGTGAACCTCGATTCTGATCTGAACGCCAGCATCGCGGTCGACTTGGGCGAATTGCGAGGCTATACGATGATGTTGGCAGCCATTGTCGTTGAGGGAGTGGAGGTTCCGGCGTTACTTCCGTAGAAGCCCCGCCACGACCATGCGCAATTCGCCTCTTTCTCCTATGTACCCACCCCTGGTGCCAACCTCCGCAGAAGGAGGCACAGCGACCCGCCTGGGCCGGTCGACGGACTAAGCGATCAGCGCCGAACAAATCGCTCCAGCCGACTCGGCGCTCCGCGCCGATCGGCTGACCTCGAACCGTTGGGCGTCAGCCGCGCCTGGAGGAGATGCGATGTCGGCGACAACTGCCGGACTGCGTCCCTTCCCTCGGGAAACGCCGGCCGATTGCACATTCTCATAGCGCGGGAATCGGACGCCAGGCCTTGGTGGGATGGGGAAAGGCGAAATGGGCAAGAGGCATATAACGTCAAGTGCCGGGCGCTTGGACCGCGAATCCTGAATGGGTGATGGGCGTCAGCCTCGCTCTCCTCGGGTCGATGACCGAGGCACTCCATCAGCTCATCACCAACCCATGGTTCATCACCGCGAGCGGCATTGGACTCTTGGCCTGGTTCCGTAAGAAGCTGCTGGAGATTGGAAAGAGGGCGTGGTATTGGCTTCGCCTTCGACGGCGAACCGTGCCATGGGAAACGCTGCAACGGCTTTCACCGACGACCGTAGTAATTCACCATAATCTGACGGAAGGCTTCGCACCGGAGGAAATCGTTTTCCACTGGGAAGGTCGTTACCAGCCATCGGAGCCTTTGCGTGCCCTCCTAGATGCATGTCATGAGGAAATTGAGGTGGAGCGGGCGGCGGGTAGAGACCATTCGCACAATGGGCATCCCGCCGGCCTTAAGTCGTTCCGAATCGCCGCCGATGAGTTCGAGGTCCAAAAGCGCATCGAGATCCACCTCCAGGCGATTCGCTACGACGACACACGATGCATTGGCAAGATTCTAGACCAAGCGGTGCCTGGTTCCAAGCCGGAACAAACGTATAGAGAGAGGTACGCCACGGTCGATCTTCAATCGACGGCCCCACCAGAGCTTCCCAACCCGGTTGGCCTTGGCGTTTTGGTTGAGACATCGGACGGCTGGATGGTACTGTGCGAGCGGGAGGGGCGGACGGTTGTGTCTCCCCGAAAATTCAGCAGCTCGGTTGGCGAGGGGATGGTCACCGCCTTGGGACCGAACGGGGGGTTGCCTGGTGACCGTCGTGCTGACGGGCGCTTCGACATTAATGCCACGTTCAAGCGGGGCGCAGAAGAAGAGCTGGGCGCCACGGCGGAGGGTTTGGCTTCCCTTGGATTCGGCGGCACCCCTTTCGACTTCGTATTTCCTGTCCGGTGGGTCGCATTCGTCGCCGCCTCGGACGCGCTCCAATTCAATTTCATCGGTTTCTGCCGGACGAAGCTTTCCAGGCGGGCCTTGGAGGATTTGCACACGTTCCGGTCTACGGACCGAGACGGAGAGCTACGGTTTGTCAAAGGTCCGCGCAATCTCTTGCAAAACATCGAGGCGAATAGGGGGCAGTACGCTAGCGCCGGTCCGCTAGTCCTGGCGTTGGCCCACCGAAGTCGGACCCCGTAGGGATGTGATGTGGTGAGGCAACAACGCATCGACGTTTTTGGGGACCATACTCTGCGGGGGACGGCTCGCAATCAGGGGTCCAAGAATGGGGCTCTTGCTCTTCTGGCGGCATCAGTGGCTTGCCGGGGCAGTTGCGTCTTCATCAATGTTCCTCGCTGCCGTGATGTTGAGGTTATGCTCCAGGGGCTAAGGAGCCAGGGTTGTCGGATCGACCACACCGCATCTCGAGTGGTGGTAAACGGCGCGGGTTTGGACGCAATTCCGGCGCTGGGGCCTTGGGCGACCCGCATCCGCGCGTCTGCCCAATTGCTCGGTCCTCTCGCTGTCAGGACGCGCCATTTCACGCTTCCCTTCCCGGGAGGCTGTCCAATCGGTCCGCGCCCGCTTGACATTCATGTAGAGGGTTTGCGCTCGCTGGGCGCTAGCGTTCGAACGTCCCTCTTTGGAATCGAGGTCAGTCATGCTGGACTGAATGGTGCCGACCTGCATCTTAGTTTTCCGAGTGTTGGGGCGACGACGAACCTGGTCATTGCGGCGACCGCAGCGGAGGGGACTACCCGCATATCGAATGCAGCTCTGGAGCCAGAGATTGACGCGCTTTTGGAATTCCTCAATGCCGCGGGTGGCCAGGTTGTCCGGGCACCGTCCGGGGTAATCGAGGTAGAGGGCCCTACTTCCCTTGAAGGGGCGACAGCTCAGGTGATCCCTGACCGCATCGCGGCAGGCACTATCTTGTTTGCCGGCGCAGGGTCTGGTGATCCAATTGAATTGACCCATGTGAACCCGCAACATATGACTGCGGTCCTGGAGGTCTTACGCCGACTAGGGGCGCATCTATCAGTCGGCGGAAACACGATTCGCATTATGCATGGACGCTTGGACGGAGTCGACGTTACCGCGTTGCCCTACCCTGGGTTTCCGACGGACCTTCAGCCCATTCTTACCGCGCTGTGCTGTAGAGCCGATGGCGCCTCGCGCATCATCGACAAGGTTTTCGACGAGCGCATGGGTTACTTAGAAGAACTGAAGAAGATGGGTGCTCAAGTCAGAACGGAAGGAAATGCAGCGCTCGTCACCGGCGGCCCTATTCATGGCGCCGATGTCGAAATGCATGACCTCCGGGGAGGTGCGGCTCTTGTCATCGGGGCACTGGGAGCAACGGGCAAGACGCAGATTGCTGGTGCGGCGGTCTTGGAACGTGGCTACGTCGGGCTCCCCGGGGTTCTCTATGAACTTGGTGCCGACGTACAACTGTATGATCTATAGTCGCCGGGGAACGCAGCGGTGCACCGACGTAGGTCGTCTTCTGATCCGGATGCGCGTCTCATAACCGTGCTGGACGGCTCCATCCTCAAAGAATCGCTTGTGCGAACCGGCCTGCCGCCCAACAAGTCGTTCCAGCCGACCCCTCCGCTGCGCTCCGGGGCGGCTGAACTCGACCGTTATCTCGCGCTCAACAGCCCTAGTCTGACAAGGAGCGGAGCGGCACGGCAGAGTGAAAATCTCCCAGGCAGTGCGGGCGGTAACATGAGTCCAACTACTGAAGGGCGTGAGCTGGAGCTAGCGCTCGACCAAATCAACTTAGCTCTGGAGGCCGTTGAAGATTGCCTCCATTATCGCGAGAGCCATGAGGAAAGCGCCCAAAAGGACCTATCTGCGGCGCTCACGGCCGCGCATTGCGTCCAGCGATGGGGCGGCAGTGTGCAGGTGTACAAGAATTCCGCCGAGGATATTCGGGAACTGAGTGCCAAAGCAGGCTTCGCTGCCGTGACCCTCGCGCAATCAACTCTCACCACGCTGCGAGACGAGTTGGATTCGGGCGGGCTTGCGGACATAGGCCTTCGAATTCGGCGCGCGACCAACGACGACCTGCTGACGCACGCGGAGGAACTTCATGCGGCAGGCTACAGAGAGGCGGCGGCCGTGGTCGCTGGCTGTGCCCTTGAGATCCATGTTCGCCGGATGGCCGGCAAGGCGACGCATGAACCGACGAAATTCGACTCGAACGTAGCCGATTTACAGAAGGCAGGTATGATTGATCGGAATGAGGCAAAAATCTTGCGCGGAGCGTATGGTATTCGCAACGCCGCGGCTCACGGAAACAACCTTCCCCCGGCAAGTGGTACAGTTTCCAACATGATCTCCTCCGTACGCTCGTTCCTAGCTGATCACGGCGCGTAGGCCATCCGTCCGGATTCGCGACGAGATAACAAGTCACTCGACCCGCCTCGCCTGCGGCGAGCGGGTCAGTTCGACCGTTCGGCGTCGGCCGAGTGGCCAAGTTCCCGCGCCGCCTTGCTTGTGGAATGGCCAGATTGAACCAGACACGGCGAGTCCGTCGGTGTCACCATGGAAGACGTGGCAGCCAAAACATGGTGCAATTTCGCTCAAGGGCCGAACAACCTACATCAAGCGTGAACGACCTATATATTGCCAACGCAATAACGGTCCTTGCGGATCGGCGCGCTACACGAAGCTCGCCTTAGGAGGCCCCTCACTTGACGGACGTTTTCATCTCTAACGCCCACCCCGACGACGATTTCGCGCAACGACTAGGCGAAGCCCTGCAGGCTGCAGGGAAATCGGTTTGGCAAGCAAAAGGAGCGATTCGGCCTGGTGATATATGGCAGTCTACGATCTCCCAGGAGATCGCCAAAGCAAGAAACATAGTGGTCATAGTCTCGTCTCGCTCTGCCAGCAGTAATGCACAGAGGGCAGAAATTGCCTTGGCGTTGTCCCAAAACGATAAGCGCATCGTACCGGTTCGAATCGATCCCCGCGCGAAACTCCCACTATTGCTTCAGGGAATTCAAGCCATAGACTGGTCTGACGAAGCGGGGCCGGGCCAAGCGCAGGAGGAGCTTCTCGCAGCGCTGACCGGTAAATCGGCTGCGGGCAGCCAGGAGGATACAGACTTCCGTCGAAGGCTCGTCGAAATCGAATCCGAGGCCCTGCGCTTTGAAAAAATATTGCTTGCGTCAGAAAGAAGAATGTTGAACTACCGTTTGCTTGTGACCACGTTCGGACTAGTGGTCGCATCCCTGGCCGTGCTCGCTGCAATGGGGGCCTTCAGCGCCTCCGCGATGGGGGACAACCTTCGTCCTTTTCTGATCTATCTGGTGGGTGCAATAATGGGCGCATTGGCTGGTATTGGCCCTCTGGTTGCCCGGGCTTGGTTTGCTCGACGCCTAAACCGATTGACCGGCGAATCGTGTAAGTCCACAGGACTCCTGACGGAGGCGCGCAAATGAGTGGCGGGAACCAGGGCGCATCGGTTCTCCTAAGGCTCGAGGAGCGGCTTCGGCAGGAGCGCGAAACCTTTGAACAGCGAAAAGGCCAGGAGGCTAAGTGGTTCAATCTCCGCTTGCGAATGGGATATATGGCCGCGCTCATGCTGCCTGCCATTGGTGGAATCGCGGGATTCATCATCATGAATGAGTCTCGTTTTTCGAGTAGCGTGGTTGCGGCCGCTGCTGCAGCACTCTTGATCGACATTTTGGGTCTCTTGGGTGCCGTCTGGAAAATTGTATTGAACCCTACGGGTGCCACGCCTCTTGAACCAATCACGAGCCGAGGCCCGCACCCGCGTCACGCCGAAGACGTGAAACCACAATCCGACGACTGAGCGCCGGTCCGCTGGGCCGTGGCACCGATGACCGCCTCGCCAATGCGGCCTCCAACTAGCGCAGCGAATCGCCGCCGAACAAAACACTCCAACCGACGCGCCTTCGGCGCGCGGTTGAGTTCGACCGTTAGGTGTCTAGCGTCCGGCGTGCTCGAATTGGTCATGCCTGGAGCTTGTTCCTGCGCCCCGTTGGCCCTCGTGGATCGGTGGGGGAAGGGGGCTAGATCGACCTTAGCACCGGCATCAGAGTTATTTACCAGAAGCGCAGAGTTCGCCTCATGCTCGTTTTGGCCGCCATCCAGGACCGCTGGGGTGCGCGTCGTGCCAACCGCCTTTTGCGGCGATACCAACCGTGGCGTAAATTGGAGCACCTTGGCCTGCAACCGCGAGGATCTGATGCGGCTACGCTCGAATTGGCGCTGGCGCTGAACAATGAGGCTTGGCGGGCGAGGCAGCGCCGTGGCTGAGCCGATTCAGGAATCGATGCAGAGGGTTGTTGCGGCGTTCGGCGGCATTGGGATTCCTTTCATGTTTGTCGGCGGCATTGCGACGTTTGCTTATGGCGAGCCGCGCACGACGCGAGATGTAGACGTCGCTGTCGATGTTACTCGGTCGTCGCCGGCGGGTATCCGAACCCTGCTGGAGGACGCTGGATTCCAAGTTCGTGGGCCCGCCAAGACGGAATTTGGAACGAGGTTCTGGGCCTTAGGCGCCCCATTTCCCGTTGAAGTGTTCCTGTCGGGCCAACACGAACTGCATCAGCGAGAATTCGCCCGGCGCGAAATGCACTCCATCGGCACCCAAGAATTCCCATTCATCAGCAAAGAAGACCTCGTCTTGCGAAAACTGGTAAACCTGCGGCTTCGCCGCTCCGAAACGGATGTTCAAGACATCTTGACAATTCTCTTTGACCAATGGACACGGCTTGACCTGGATTACATCCGCGAAAACGGGGCCCCGCATCGCGTTGTCGGCGCTTTCGAGCGGTTCGCAGCCTCCACGCGCCGCGCGCGCAAACGTGCTAACTTAGTCGTATAAATTGCATGACAAATGGCTCCCGGGGGCCTATCGCGTTCTTTCAGACACGACACCTAACAACTCATCTCTGTGATGGGGTGGGGTGCATTTCTGCCATTGGCTTGACGCGTTTAGTGGTTGGGTAGGCGCTCATCTCTTCGCACTCAGGTTGCATGGGGCTTCCGTTCGCCTCGTCTCGATCCGCCCTTGCCCACTCACTCAAAGCGCGTTCAAGTCGCAGAATTGTACCCGGGCTTCGGGGGATCGAGTCGGAATTCCTCTTGTCGCATCACCATAGTGTACATGATCGTCGCCATGACGCGCGCCGTTGCCACGACTGCTTTCTTGTTGCCGCGGCGTTTGGCGAGGCGCTTGTGCCGCCGGCTCAACGCGCTCTCGGGGCAGTGGGTGACGTGGTTGCGGGCCGCTTCGACCAGGGCCCAACGAAGCAAGCCACTGCCTTCCTTCGTGATGCTTCCTCTGCGATTTGAGTCGCCACTTTGCTGCTGACGCACGGCTAACCCAGCGTACGCAGCCACAGCGTCCTTGTTGGAAAACCGCTTGAAATCCGCCACCTCGGCTAGTATCAAGAGTGCTGTGTACGGTCCGACGCCTGGAATCGACGTCAACAACTTCGCTTCGGGCAGGTCCATGGATTCACTTCGGATCAAGTCCTCGAATGATTCGATCTGCAATTCCACTCCTTCCAAGAGGATCAAGGCGCTCGTGATCTCGGGGAGTCCGAGTCGTCAAAGCCAACTCCTGCCATGCTTGGTGTCAAGGGGGCTCTTCTCCACGAAGTGGCCATGCCTGTCCAAGTCTTGGCGGATCTTGGATTTGAGCTGCCTGGCTTGTTGCCCAAGGAATTGGCGTTGCCTCGCGATGTCGCGCAAGCGTTGCACTTCCTCGCTCGGCAAGTAGGCCTCGGGCAAGGCGTCGCCACGGAACAAACGAGCCAGGTGTTTGGCGTCCTTCTTGTCGGTCTTCACTCGGGGCTTGGGGATTCGTCCCGTGTGCGCCAAGTGTACGGTGTAGCCGAGCTCCTTGAGCCACCCCGCAACCGGTCGGTGAAAGCCGACGGATTCGATGATCGCATCGCCTTCGGGGTACTTCGCCAGGGCCCGTCGAAACGATGAGCGAAGGGTCCGGAAACGCTTCTCGGCACACAGTTCACCGGCCTCATCGAGTAGGCCTGGGTCTCTCGCTTGTGGATGTCTAGGGCAATTACGTACGACATGGGGGGTCCTCGCCTTCGCTATGGAGCCCCGCCCCATCACCATAGCCTCACTCAACCCGCTCGCGCGCCTCCGCGCGCTCCGGCGCGCGACGGGTTAGTTCGAGGCCGTTAGCAAGCCTGAGCATGGCGTTAGAGCAGAGCGCCGACGTATGGCCTTGGGCGCCATAGCTAAGTAGTGGGTCAACCTATGGTGTTTTGCACCATATGAAGGCGAAGGTCAAGGTCATCGAGCGCGACCATTCGTGGACCGTGATCGACCTAGAGCTGGGCTTTCGTATCTGCAACAGCTATCAAGACTCCAAGGACACACCTTCACCTAGCCACATTCACGATCGCTTCGATGAAGTTGTTGCATCGTGTAGCGCCGAGAACGCTCAACAGGCCTTCCAGGCCATGCTGGCCTATCGGCAACAGAGAAGTGGCTTGGACATCGATGCCTTGGAAGACGAGGTGAAGAAATGGAAGTGACCATCCGTCGCACAGAGCCGGTCAGTGCGATCATCGAACGCATCCAAGCCGAGTACGGAGACCTAGAGGGCGCCCAAGAGGCATTGAAGTCCGACCCATCCGCCATGGAAGCAACCTACTGGTTCAAGGAACTGGCCAAGGACCCATCGATCATCAACGAGACGACCACAACCACTAGCCTCGTGGATGTCGACCCGGCCAACCTGCCAAAACTCACGACCACACGCCAGGACCTATTGAAGCAAGTGCGAACCATGACGCACGCGACAATCCAAGATGTCGTCAACGCCACAGGCCGCAACTACAAAAACGTCCACGACGACCTCAACCTGCTGGAATCCCTCGGCTTCATCCAAAGCCACCGCCACGGAAAAGAACGCATCGTGGAAGCCTTCGCCGCCGAACTCATCATCGCTGCATAACCACGGGCTTGCTAACAAGTGGTAATGTACGTCTGCCGTGGACGCTGTCCCGGTGCTGATTTGGAAACGCGTCGTTGGAGCGATCACGCGCTGTGCGTTGACGAACAGCGCCGGTCGTCCGGCATGTGAAGAAGGTGAAGCCGTGTTTGCTCTTGACGCGCACAAGGTCAGTTGTACGTACGTCGTCGGGCATTGGAATGAAAACCTGGCCGGGCCAAGAAGAATTCCAAGCCCGTGGCCAGCGTTGACCAGGCTTGCACGAGGGGTCGCCCGAAACGCATCGCTGCCAGCCGGGTTGTGCGGGCGGTTCGGCGGCCTCGCAGCCGGCTGGCGGTCCATCGCTGCGCCCTGACACCTGGAATCAAGTTCCGAACCTTCATCTTCGTAGAGGCATCTGCTCCGATGTGGGTGCGCGGTGGCGGCTGGTGGCGGGTTTGGCGGTCCCGGCAATTCTTTTGTTCGTCGTCATGGCGCCGGGCCTTGATGTCCACGGCGCGGGGGACTTGTTTCGCGGAGGCGAGGTTTCTCCTGAAATTGTGGAGGGGCTGGCCGTTTCCAATGTTCTGTCGGCCCGCTACGCAGAAGGGCAGGATTTGACGCATGTGCTCCTCGAATGTTCTGATTGGGTTTGCGAGGGCGGCGTGGTCCCCTTTGCGTTCGCCTTGATGGGTGACCAGCGGGCATTGGTCGAGGCGGGGTCTGTCTTGCTGCGCCCGGCCGACCGGCCCGTCTCGCTGACCACAACCGCCCTGCAGCCGGCGATGACGTGGGACGAGGCGGATGGGGTGGTGGTTAGCGAAGTCGTCACCCAGCCCTTCGAGGTGGCACCACGCGAACCCTACCGGTGGGGCGCTGCGGTTGCGACGGCACTGCTGGGGGCGGCGGTGCTGGTGGCCGCCGGGCAGAGGGACGCTCGATTGGCCGCACCGGTCGCTGCTGCCGTGCTGGGGGCCCTTGCCGTCGGCGCTTCCTTTGCTTGGCTCCTCATCTGGATTCTCTACCTTCTTCCGGCTTGCGCAGCCATCTTGATGGTCGTCGGCTTGTTGTCCTTGAAGCAGCGGCGCCTCCGGTATCCACTATTGGCGGTGGCGGTGGCAGCCCTGTGTTTCGGAGTGCCGATTCTGGTGGTGGGTCGATTGTACCCGTTGGCTGGTTCGATCATCTAGGCCCGACGCCGGGTAAGTTAGCCTGAGAAGCGGGGAAGCGCTGCAGAATGCGCCCTCGGGCCGTGGCGGCGGACCCGTGCGTGGCCGCCTGGCGCGGGCCGGCCCTACACGGACCCAGATACCCCCGCCGTCGACGAAGAGCGTCCGCCAACCCACCAACCACGAGGTGAGGTAACCAACCTTTAGCCCGCGCCGACCATACGGCGCCGATTCCCATGGACTTCGCGTTCACCGATGAGCAAAAGGCGTTCGGCCAGACGGCACGTGAGTGGGCGCGGCGGGAGTTTGGCCCCATCGCGCGGGAGTGCGATGACCAGGAGCGTTACCCGGCGGAGTTGATTCCGAAGGCGGCCGACATGGGGTTTCTGGGCATGACGATCCCGGAGCAATATGGCGGTCCCGCCCTGGGCCTCGTGGATATCTATCCCGTCATTGAGGGCTTCATGCGGACGGATCCGGGCCTCGGGACGGCGGTGCTGACGACCGATTTTGGCTCGGAGTTGGTCAAGGGCCTGGCCACCGATGCGGTGAAGGATGATTTGCTTCCGCTCATCCCCCGCGGCAAGGCGGTCTTGGCATTGGCCATTACGGAGCCCCAGGCGGGCAGTGATGTAGCCGGCATCCAGACCAGCGCCACGCGGGAGGGCGACGAGTGGGTCCTGGGGGGACAGAAGACCTTCATCACCAATGGAACGGTCGCCAGCCACGCAGTCATCGTGGCCCGCACGGAGGAACACGCCGACCCGCATCGAAACCTGAGCACGTTCATGGTGCCAACGGCGTCGGACGGGTTTCGGCAGGCGAAGCTGTCGGGGAAAATGGGGCAGCGCGCGGCGGATACGGGCGAGATGTTCATGGATGGCGTTCGAATCCCGGATGATCACCTGATTGGGCGGCGCGGGGACGGATTCCGGCAGATCATGCAGGTGCTCAACCAGACCCGGGTGCTGGTCGCCAGCCAGGCGACCGCCATTGCGCAGGGAGCCCTTGATCGGGCGCTGGAGTATGCGACCCAGCGGAAGGCTTTCGGGCGGCCGATTGCCAACTTCCAGGCGATCCAGTTCAAGCTGGCGGAGATGCAAACCCGCGTGGAGGCTTCCCGCCAGTTGAGCCTGAAGGCGGCGTGGTACGCCGACACCGATCGGCCGGACCCGGTTGCCAGCAGCATGGCGAAGTGGTTCGCGGGCCAGACCGCCGTGTGGTGTGCCGACGAGGCGGTCCAGATCTACGGCGGGACCGGTTACTTCCGGGGTGCCGATGTGGAGCGGTTCTACCGGGATGCCAAGGCGACGGACATCTACGAGGGCACCAAGGAGGTGCACAAGATGATCATCGCGCGGCAGATGTTGGGCGGCTGACGCAGCCGGCAGAGCCCGCCACCGCATCCCGGAGGAAGTCGGCGGCGTCGCGATTGGCGCGCAGGAAGCCGAACAGGAAGGCCTTGTGGTCCTCCGAGCCCTGCGGGTGGGGCTGCGCGATGCGTTGGACGAGTGCGTGTGTGTCCAGGTCATCGGCTGCCTGGTTCCAGCCGGCCGCCGGGTCGCGGCGTAGTGTGGTCAGCAAGAGCCGGTCGTGGGCGGCAGCGCCACACTCCTGGGGCGACCCCCCAAACCGGGGCAGGCGGTCGGTGAGGCGCGCCTCCATGGCCGACAGGATTCGGGCGCGCACGGTGTGCGGAACGCGGTCCGGGTCCGGCAGGAGATCTTTTGCCGGCGACCCCGCCGAGGATCCGTCCCCGACCCCGGCCACCGGCCGGAGCCCGGCACGCTGGAGGGGTGCATCCAGTTGGCGGCGGTTGGCGAAGTCACCGAGAAGCAGGGCGTGCAGCGCCAGATCGGCTGCCGGCGCGCTAAGGTTCCCCAGCCCCGCCGCGGCCCCCGCCACTTCGCCTGCCATGTCGCCGGCCATGGAGCCCGCCATCTCCCCGGCGGCACCGAAGAGTTCCCCAATCGCCTCGAAGAGTGCACCCAACAGGTCGTCGATCACGACGCGGCAGGAGTCGCCCACAAAATCAGTGTTGGGTTTGTCAGGGCGCGTTCAGTCCAACGGGTCGGGTTGCTGCGTGACGCCAGCCGTCGGCCACCAGCCCAGGTGGGTGAGCGTCAGGGTGCCGGAGTAGGTGTAGGTTTGTGGCCCATCGGTGGTTTCGTGGGTTTGCTGGTCGTTGACCTGCACTCCCCTGACGTGGCCTGGCTCCATGGGGACGCCGTCCACCATCAGCCGGCCATCCCAGGTGGCCGTGAAGCGCCCGCCGGTACCGGGCCAGCCCATGCGGAGCGTGCTGTTGGAACCAGTGAAGCGTTCCACGATGCCGCAGCCGGTCGGATTTTCCTCCACCACGCGCCACTGCTCCCAGGCGGCGAAGCGTGACCCAGCGGGGAACCGGTCGGGGCCGCCCTCCCAGAAGGTGACCCGCTCGAAGACGGGCTCGACGCGCAGGTGGGGCGGTAGCTGGTCGCACACCGGCCGGCCGCCGGGGCCTTTCTCGAAAACGTGCCCGCTGACGGTCAGAACGGCGTAGCGGGTGGCCGCAACGGACGGTCCGTCCAGGACATCCCCGGTGAGCCACTGGGCGGACCAGCGGGGCTGCTGCCCGCCGCCCAAGTCGTACGTGGCCCACGGCTTGTGTGCCGGGTCCATCAGGCTCACAGCTTCGTCGGAATCCAGGAGTTGGCGGGGGGTTGCCAGCGGGGCATCGTCGTACGACCAGCCGGCCAGGGCGCGTCCGTCGGCCCAGATGGCCCCGGCGTGCCCGCCGCTGGGCTCGCTCAGTTGCCACGTGAAGCGCCAGAACGAGGCCCGGCCGTCAAACGGGTCGTCGGGCGGGAGTAACAAAGCCTGTTGCTGCGCGGCGGGGGGAAGGAAGCCGCCCCGGGTTTCGCGCCCGTGCACCGAGGTGAGTGCTGGATCGGGCGGCACGAGCCCGCTGGTTTGGAGGGCTGCAAGGGCCTCCCAGGCGGTGGGGGCCGGGGCGGGGGCCGCCATGGCGGTTCCAACGGAATTGAACCAGGAGGCGCCGCCCGCGGCATTCTGCAAACGCCATCGGCCACCGGATTCGCCATCCAGCCAGTAGGCGGTCGCGGGCCCCATCTCGTTGCTGTCCAGGGCGCCGCGGGTGGTGAGAACCGGCGCAGGGGTGCTGGGCCCCAGGTCCCGCAGGATCACCGCCCCGTCGGGATGCTGCTTGTACGCTCCGAAGCCAAGGTCCTGCCTGGCGCCGGCGGCGTACACCTGGGCCTCGTGCGCGTGGCCGTCGGCCGCCTGCAAGCCCACTCGCCAGAGGGGTGCCGTGCCGACCGGCTGGCCCGCCACTGCCGTGGCCTGGGCGTACACGGGCCTCAGTTCGGGGGCCTCCCGCAGCGCGGCATCGAGGGCATCAAAGGCCGTCAGGTGGGTGGGCAGGGGCGCCTGGCAGCCGGCCAGGATCGCCAGCAGGAGTAGCACGGGAATCCAGCGCACAGGTGCCATGGCGTGGCTGCGGCCTTGATGATGCCGGATTCGGCGGGCGGGGACCCACCCATGCATGGCCTCCGTGCGGGCGTCCGCCCGGTCCGGCGGCTCAGACCACGATCAGGTCAATGGCAACATCCACCGAGCCGACGTACAGCCGCGGCTCGTACCCTGGCTCGGTGGGATTGGTGCCCTCCCTGGCCAGGCAGAGCCACAGGTCCCAAGTGATGGTCGGGTGGCGGCCGGTGCCCCACCAGGCAGGCTCGACGGGTACGAACCGCTCCTCGCCGCGGGGAACGGGTCCGACCACGTTGTACTGGCGCGTGCCGTTGGGACGGAAGGCCAGCCATAGTTCCTGGCCGCGGTAGTCGTCGTCCTCCCAATCAAGGACCACGGCCAGGTCTGTGGTTCCATTGACCACGGGCCCGGGCGGTCCGTCCGGTGTCAGGTGCAGGTTGGTGAAGTAGGGTTGTTCGTCGAACAGGCAGGGGTGGGCGGCAGCCTGGATCGCCGCGCCCATGCTCCCCAGAACCACCCGATCCAGCATGGGCGCCGCCGGGTCGAAATGCCACGCGTAGCTCCCACCCAGGTAGGGCATCCGCGCTTCCTGCGGCGGGGCCTGCTCAACGTGCTTCTGGTCGGAATCCACGGCTCCACCCATGCAGCCGGCCAGGGTAGCCAGCAGGGTAAGGGGCAGGAGAATCCAGTTCATGGGCCTCCATGGCGTCTGGGCTGTGTCAGCCTTCCGCCGGGGCGGCCTGTGCTTCGTCGAGGGCCGCCAGGTCCTGGGTGGCCTCAATGTGCGCCGTCAGTTCGCCGTTGAACAGCCGCGGCCTGAAATTCGAACTGCCCACGGAGGAATCCCCATCCCCGGCGACGCAGACCCAGAAGTCCCAGTTGGATTGGCGTTTGTCGGCATCCCAGTCGTCCATGGTAACGGGAATCCGGCCGGTTTCGCCGTTGATCAGGTAGTCACTCTCGCGGTACGTGGTGGTGTTGGCGGCCTTGTACGCCAGGATCAGTCCGTCGCCAGCGTAGGCCTCGGCCGGCCAGGACAGCGTTACGGCCAGGTGCGTGGTGCCGTTGGGAACGGGAGCAGAACCCAGCCGCCCACTCAGGTGCAGGTTGTTGAAGTACGGCTCGCCGTCGTACAGACAGGGATGGAAGGCGGGCTGGGTGACCGGGGCGTAGACGCTGAGAAACATGCCGAAAAGGTCGCTGCCGTGATCGTGCCAGGTCGTGGACCCGTCCAGGACGGTTGCCGCGTCATGTGTCCACAGGGGGTAGGCCGCTTCAAGGGAATCCGCAGCGTCGGGCCGTGGGCCCCGGGCGTCCGTGTCCTCGGTGCATCCAGCCAACGCAACCGACGTCAAAGCCACCAAGGCCACACAAGCAACCGCAGAGAATCGCATGGCCACGACGCCGCCGATCAACGGTTAAGGTTCGTGGCGGCGGCGTCGTTCTAGCGGGCGCCGCCGAAGACAAGCGGTTTGGCCGCAGGAGCGCTCTGGCCAGGCAGGCGCACCTTGTCCAGGTCGGGGGGAACGCCCATGGCGGAATAGCCCGCGTCCACGTAGAGCGTCTGGCCGGTCACGCCGCTGCCCAGTTCCGACAGCAGGAAGAGCGCCGAGCGGGCCACATCCTGCTGGCTGACGTTGCGCTTGAGGGGAGCGCTGTGCTTCATCCAGTCCAGAATGTTGTCGAAGCCCGGCACGCCTGAGGCGGCCAAGGTGCGAATAGGACCCGCCGAGATGGCATTGACGCGCACGCCGCGCTGGGGTCCGGCGACGGCGGCCAACTCCCGGACGAGTTCCTGGAGGGCGGCCTTGGCGGTGCCCATGACGCGGTAGCCGGGCACCACGCGGTCCGCGCCGAGGTACGTGAGCGCCAGGACTCCCGCTCCGGGACTGAGCCGGGGTAGCGCATGGCGGGTGAGGCGAACCAGGCTGTACGCCGAGACGGTGAGGGCGGTTTCGAAGTCCTCCTGGCGCGTGAGGGTAATGTCGGCGCCGAGGGCTTCGGCGGGAGCAAAGGCAATGCAGTGCACCATGGCATCGAAGTCTCCTTGGGCCTGCTCGAAGAAGCTGGCCACCGACTCCTCCTTGCCCACGTCGCATTCGTGCCACGCTTCGATCCAGTCGTGGCCCTTGACCAATTGCATCAACCGGCTCAGGAAACGCTTCTGGTAACCGAGGGTGACCTTGGCGCCGTGAGCAGCCAGTTCCTGTGCGATGGCCCAGGCGATGGAGTCCTCGCTGGCGACGCCAAACACGAGTGCGCGCTTGCCGGTGAGGTCGGTGGGGGAGCCCATGGCCGGGGCCAGGCCCGTCACCTGATGAACGTTTGGGGGAGTCGAACTGGTTCGAGGCAGGGGGACTGGTTCGAGGCAAGGCCTTCGGTGGGGCGGTGGCCGGAAGGACGGCTGACGGACGGCTGACGGACGACTGCCGGCCGGTTGCCGGGCGGTTACCGGACAGGGGCAAGGGTTTGGCCAGGTGGCCGCCGCCCACCCCGCCCCCCGGGGCTTGGGTGAGCACCCGGGCGCAAGCATCAAGCTCCCCCGACGCCCTGCCCCGGGCATGCGCTGGATTCTCCTCGCCGCCACCCTCCTTCTGGTCCTTGCGACCCCCGCAGACGCACAGGTGCCGCCCAGCCAGGACTGCTACCCGACCTCAGGCGGCCTGGACTACCAAAGCTACCTCTGCTACGACATCAAGGACCCCTTCTGTCCAGTCTACACGATCACGCACACTGACGCCGGCACCCGCAAGCATTGCATCATCGGATAGAAACGATCCCGGCTGCCGACCCAGCCCATCGGCCCCTCCGCAGCCGGGCGCCACGAGCCGCATTCCGGGCAGCAGAGCCCAAGGGCCCGCCCATTCAACAGGAGCCAACACCTCCGGCGACGCATCGGAAGCACCGGCGCACACACCGTGCGGACACGGCCACGCAGCACCCCTGGCGGCCCTGATTCGACGGCTCCCGTTCCCACAAGACTCTTGACCCAAAGCCAAGTCGGCCCCCCTCGGTCCACGGAGGGCCCATTATGCAACGCATCGATGTCCTGATCGCCGTCGTTCTCCTTGCCGCCGCCACGGGTTCCGTGGTAGGCGTAGTCGTCTACGAAGGCGACAGTTCCGAATTCCGCGTCTCTTTCAGCGAGATGGAGCACACCTTCGAGGTCGCTGCCCAGGACCTGACCGGCGCGGGCACCTTGGACTTCACCTTCGACGCCCCGCTCGACAACCTGACCCGCGCTGAACTGACCCTCCAGGTCGACGCCACCGGGCTGCGCGCCCAGGCCGTCCCCATCACGGTGACGGTGCACGCCCCAGGTCTCCCGGAAGCCGTCGCCACGGGCACCATCGCCTCCGGCGGCCCCCAGTCCGCCATCATCACATTGGCAATCCTGGCATCCCAGTTGCCTGACGAAGTCGACGTTCGGGCCCTGGACTCCAAGGCCGCCCTGGCCGAGGCCGCAAACACCACCACACTGGGACGCGGCGAATGGCACATCGCAGTTGAACTCGGCGCGGGAGCTCCCGTGGCTCAACTGGACACGGAAACCCGCACCGTATCCATCGACGCCGTGGCCTGGACGTACCAGGCCAAAGTCAACGCCGCTGTTCCGGAGGCGCTCTGATGGGCAAGCCAGCGCCCGACCGGGCACAGTGGAACACGCGCGTCGGCTTCATCTTGGCCGCCATGGGTTCTGCCATCGGGTTTGGCAGCATCGCCCGCTTCCCCATGAACACCGCCAACAACGGCGGTGCCGCCTTCATTATCCTCTACGCGGTCATCATGCTGCTCTTCGGAGTTCCGATGATGATCAGCGAATTCAGCATCGGTCGCTCAGCGCAGAGCAACACCGTGGGCGCGTTCAAGAAGCTGGAGAACAACCCCAAAACGCGCTGGCGCCGGGCAGGCATTTTCTACTTCTGCCTCGCCGCCTTCTTCCTCAGCTGGTACAGCATCGCCGCCGGCTGGGTCCTGCGCTACGTCTTCGCCTCCGCCACCGGCGCCTACTTTGACGACCCCGGAACATACTTCGCGGACGCCGCCGAAGGCCCAAGCACGCTCTTCTGGCACTTCGCCGTCATGTCGCTCACCCTGCTGGGCGTGCTGGGCGTCGTCAGCAAGGGCATCGAGCGCATCAACCTCGTGATGATGCCTACCCTGTTTGCCATCGTCGCCGGTCTGGTGGCGTATGCATTGACGCTCGACGGCGCCGGATCGGGGTATTCATTCTATCTCAAACCGGATTGGAGCGCCGTCTCGGTCGCCGTCGTGACGGCGGCCCTCGGCCAGGCATTCTTCAGCCTCAGCCTGGGCCAAGGTGCCATGATGACGTACGCGTCGTACCTGCCCCGTGAAGTTTCGCTGGCCCGCAGCGCCCTCACCATCGCCGGCAGCACCCTGATCTTCGCCTTCACGTGCGGCCTGATGATTTTCCCCATGCTCGCCGCCTTCGGTCTACTGGACTCCGGCGCCGCCGGCCTCGGCCTGATCTTCGGGCCCCTGAGCCAAGCCTTCGCCACCATGGGCCAACCACTTGGCAACATCGTCGGCACGCTGTTCTTCTCGGGCGTGTTCTTTGCCGCCTTCACGAGTGCCGTGAGCCTCGTGGAGCCCGCCATCGCCTACGTCACTGACGAGCACAAGGTCAGCCGCAAGCGCGCCGCCGTCCTGGTCTGCGCCATCACGTACACGGCCGGAATCGCCGTCGCCTTCTCGACGCCCCTGCTGGACTTCGAGGGCGGACCGATCACCGACGCAGCCGTCATCATCGGCGGCCTGATGATTGCGCTGTACGTGGGCTGGTTCAGCCCCGCAGCCGTGTCCCGCGCCCGCATGGACGAAGGAACGGAAGGCCCGCGCCTGAGTTGGTACGCCTACCGTGTGGCCCGCTACGTGATGCCCGGGGTCCTCGCCTCCCTGCTGGTCTTCACACTGATCGGCACCCCCTGTGCGCTCAGCGGCGACGCAGCGTCCGAGGGCGTCATTGAGCAGATCAGCGGCGCCGAAATCATGGGCTGCACCCCGGGTGCAGGAACCGCAGCAGCCAACCTGGGCACACCCGCGGCACTCAGCATCATGATCGGGACCTACGTGGCCACCATGATGCTGCTCTTCGTGGCCGACCTGACGCGCCGCCGGCGTTCCGCCGTCGACGACGCGGTGGCCACCTAGGTATCGACACGACGCGCGTCACACCGGACGCGGGCACCTGTGCCCACCGCCCGAAACCTCTTCCTTCCCTCTCACTTTTGACTCACGCCATCAACCGCGAGCGGAGCAGGCGGCACGCTCACTGAATCATCAAGGCGAACCGGCCGGCGAAGGTAGCGGCGCGAATCGGCTCCAACCGAGCGATCAGGAGCCTAGTACTCGCGCCAGGAGTGGCTGCAGCTCATGCACTCGTTGATCTCGGTGGGGGGTTCATCCGACCGGCGAGTCTGCATGAGGTGGAAGTACGCACGGTCGTGGCCGCACTTGGGGCATTCCACGGACTGAATCTGTCGCGGGTCCATGACTTCCTCCATCACGACGGTCTCCTTTGCGGTGGCCGTACCGCTCTGGATCACCTGCTTTTCCGTGGGAGCCGAGTCAGCCCAGCCACACTTGCGACACGCCAGGGTCCCATCCTTGGGGTAGACGAGACTCTTGCATTCGGGGCAAAAGGGCATGCTTTTGCCCACTTGGGCCGCCTAGATAGGCTTTCTGGGGTTGCCTGAACGGGGCGCCCACCCCCAGCAGCGGTGGGCCCCGACGCCGCGGCGAAGGCTTGGGCCCCAACGATGATATATGCCCCCTGGGTCGCGCGCGAACATGGGCGAAGTCCTACTGATCTACCGCATCCTCCCCGACGGCACCGAGGTTGACCTCGAAGCCCTGAAGGGAACCATCACCGCCGCGCTGCCTGATGTCGCCGAGGTGCGCGCCTTCGAGGTCAAGCCATTTGCCTTCGGCCTCAACGCGCTGATGACCACCATCATTGTTCAGGACGATGAGGGCAACAACGACAAGGTCGAGGAAGCCCTCACCGGCCTCGACATGGTCCAGGGCGTCGAGCTGCTCGACATGGGCCGCGTCGTCGGATAGCCGCACCGACTCCTCTTCCCTTTCCTTACACCAGCGCGGCCAACGCCGCTGGCGCGGCCGTGCGCTGCCCCGCCTCGAAGCGGTTCTCGGCCGAGGTCTAATCCTCGGCCTGGAGGACCTGAAGACGAACCTTGTTGGAGCCGCTGCTGGCGCGCCAGACGAAGGCCACGTGTCGTTCCTCGCCGAGGGCCAGGTCGACCCGCTGCTCGTCGACGGTTCGGTCGTCGACCAAAAGGGACACGTCCAGGTGCCACGGCTCCTCGCTGATGTTGGTGATGTGCGCCGTGGTGGTCACCGCATCGCCTTCATCAGGCCGCTCCGGAACGTGCTCCACGCCCGAGATGGTGATGGGCGAATCCTCGTCGACCGGTTTGGCGGCCTTGATGGCCACGCGCGCCTTGCTACCTTTGCGGGGTCGCTCGCCGCCATCGTCGAGGGGAATGATCTCCAAATCCACTTTGCTGCGGCTCTTGGGCGCCGCCGTGTCGGGCACCTGGACACGCAGCGTTCCTGCGTAATGGTCGCCAGGTTCGTCGCGGGCGGTTAGGCCGAAGACCAGGTCCCCGTATCCGGTCATGGGCTCCAGCGCGCCGCCATCCTCCTGGCGCAGCAGCAGGCCCGCCTTCCACTCTGAATCGGCACCCGACAGGCGGGCGACCGCGCGGCGGAAGTCCTTCTTCCGGTTGCGCACCTGCACCTGGAATTCGGCGGTCTGGCCGGGCTCTGCGCTGAGCTTGCGAGGGCGCACCTCAATGTCGAGCCAGGGCCGCTTGGGCAGGAAGATGAGCAAGAAGAGCAGGATGAGTGCCACCAGAATTGCGACACCCAGCACGGCCACCTCGGCCCATTCGCCAAACAGGTCGTCGAAGCCGAGGGCCTCAGCCGCGGGCGTCAGGAATCCCAGGCCAGCCTTCGCCTCGTCGCTGCTGCCTCCGGCTGCGCCAGGAAGGTCCAGGTTGACGATGGACGTGATGGTGGCGTTGGCGCCGTTGCCTGAAATGGCACGCAGGACCACCGTGACCTTGGAGGCTGCGTCGTTCAGGTTGACGGACAGGGTGGCCGTGGCCTTCTCGCCTGCCCCCAGACTGAAGCTGGCGGGGCTGATGCTCGCGGAGGCTGCTCCCGTAACGGCGGGCGTTTCGAAGGTGATCTGGTCCGGATCGGTGCCCGTGTTTTGCACCTCGATGGAGAACGTCAATCCGGCGAAGGGATCGGCGGTGGTCCGCTCGGCGGCGCCGGCATGGCGAAGCGTGATGTCAGCCCCAATGGCGCGGACCGTGAGACTCGGAGTCACGGTGGCGGTGGCCCCTCGATCGGACTGGGCGCTGACGGGCAGATTGAGCACCGTTCCCGCGGCGACACCTGCCAGTTGGACCGTCATGAATGCGCTCACCTGGGCGCCGGGGGCCAGGGTGATCTCGGTGGGCGTCAGGGTAATGGTGGCGCCTGCCGCCGTGGGCGCGGTGAAGGTGAAGCGGTCCTGGTCGCTGCCGCGGTTGGACAACAGGATCGTGTAGACCACCCGCGCATCCGGGTCAGAGACCGTGCGGGCGAGTTCGCCCTCGACACTCATGGCGACGGCCGCGACGACAGGCGCGCGGGCAAACGTGTACACGGGTGCGAAGTCGGTGTCGGGGGCCAGATCCACGGCCGAGCTGTCGTCCTGGTCCACGGGCAGGCTTCCCGCGGTGGTCCCTGAAGCTTCGAGCACCAGGTCGGCAAGCACGTCACCGCCGGAGGCGCCAATGCTCGCCATCGGCACCTCAACCATGGTGAAATTGCCTTCGAACGCGACGGTGACGTTGTCGGCACCCTCGGCGGTCCCGTCGGATCGGGCGATGATGGAATAGGCGGTACCGTTGGCTGTGCTGCCGAAGACACTGGTGGGTCCCGCATTGACGAGGAAGTCAAAGGTGAACGTGCCAGCCGAGGAGCCGTCGTCAAACGGCGTGCTGGTTTCCACGTTGAAGAGGACGGACCCGGCACTGGCGTTCTCCGAAATCCACAGCTTCAGCACGTCGATGTTGTTGAAGGCGGGTGGCGTTGGGACGAGCAAGCCGGCAGTCACCGCCTGGTCGCCGGCGGCATCTGTGACCTCGGGGTTGTCGGCCGTGCCGGCCTGGGCATGGGGGACGAGACTGGCGGAGCTGACCAGAAGCAAGGCCAACAGAATCGCTCGTCGATTCGTTGGGCGGGAAGGATCTTGAGTCAGCATGACGAATGCTCCGGAACGTTGGAAGAAGGGGTGCCCTTTGTGCTTTATCAATTCGTCGTCTGCACGACGCCGTCTGGGCGCTTGGCGCACGACCCTGGCCACCATATGAAGGTTTTATAGCCCAACCGCGTCCCGGGAGTCATCATGGTGAACGAGGAGCTGGTGCAGCGTCTGATCAAGATCCTGGATGAGCTAGACGAGCGATTCACGGATCAGGCGACCATGAACCTCAAGGAGATGGCGATCATCCTGGAACGGGAAGCCATCGCGCACCTGGACGGCTATCTGCGCCGGTCCGGCGCGCTTGACTACCAGAGCCCCAAGCGCTACTTCCAGGCGGGCCCGAACCTGAAGGAGGTCCGTGCGGCCCTGGCCAGTGGCGAGGTCCCCCGCGGCCTTGAGCCCCTCCTGATGGGCGGCTAGGACCGGTCGAAGCGTCGCGTGCGCCTGCCCCCGGTGCCCTGCGGGCCCGTGGGCCAAAGGAGCGCGTGGACCGATTTCCTCGGATGCCAGAGGCCATCCAAAGCCTGGCGCCCCGGCGATCACGCGGCAGCTACCCCGCGCGCCTGAGCCGGAAGGGTCTTGAAGGGCGGCATCTTAGGGTGTTTGCCGGCAGAGCCGGCCCGGTTGCGCCCACTTTTCCCGGGTGCAATCGCAGCCCCCTCCGCAAGGAGGGGGCCTAAACGATCTGGATCAGCTCCGGCCCCTGCGCTTCGAGTTTGGTATTTGAACCTATTGCAAAAGGGAAGTCAACCAGAAGGGGGCCCATCGGTGTTCATGGAGCTTGATGGCGCCACCCCCTCGGCCCCCACACCCCCCTCGCTGGAAACGTCCCTGCCGGAAGAGAGCCCCCTGTTCCGCATCGCCCAGCGTTTTGCCATGATCCAGGATTTGGCAGAGCGCGAGTGGCAGCGCATGGGCGCGCCGGACGCGGCGATGTTCGAGTAGCGGCGAACCCTAAGAAGCGGTGCCCTGTGGCCCGCCCCATGGCAACCCTTCTGCACAACCCACGCTGCTCCAAAAGCCGCCAAGCCAAGGCGCTGCTGGAGGAAGCGGGCGTGGATTTCACGGTGCGCGAGTACCTGAAGGATCCGCTCGGTGCCGCTGAATTGGCTGATTTGCACGCCCGGCTGGGCCGGCCGGTGGCAGAGTGGACCCGGTTCGGCGAGGACGAGGCCAAAGACGCTGGCGTCACGAAGGCGAGCAGTGACGCTGAGCTGCTGGCCGCCATGGCTGCCCACCCGAAGCTCATGGAGCGCCCCATCCTGATCGCTGGCGACGGGGCAGTCGTGGGCCGGCCGCCTGAGAACGTCGTTGCGCTGGCCACCGGGTAACGCTAAAATTGTGCCGGGGCCGCGGATTGCATCGCACAGGCCGGGCCCCGCCAGGCCCTCCACGGCGGCCGCCATGTTGTGCTGCCGTGCCCGCCGTTTTGTCGGCCTGCCTGGGGGGCACGCATCTTGCACCGGACAAGACCCCCGTCCGGTATGCTTCGTCCGAGGCGGGGTCTGGGAGCCGGGGCGGCTGAGCCGGCCAAGGAGTGCACCGTCGGCCGCCGGGCCAATGTTTCAAACCCCCTGCCCGGGGACGCCAGGAGGCATTGGTGACCGGCAGAGCCGGTCGGCGAGGCAGCACGTAGCCTTATGACCCCTCCCCCCCGACGTTCGTGACGACATGCGAACGCATTGTACGGCGAAGGCCATCGGGCCTATGCTGGTGATACTGCTCCTGTTACCGACGCCGGCCGGTGCAGACGAACCGGTGCTTCCCAATCCTGTCGATGAGACCATGGCCCGGTGCCACGCACTCACACAAAACCTTCCAACGACGCGGTGTGCCGTTCCGGCGCCGGCCATCGCAATCCAATCGCTCTTGCAGTCCGCAGGCAATCTCGCCGGGGTCGTCAACGATGGACGGACCTGCACGACGCTACCCGACCCGTGGGGCGGCCCCGTTATTAACCTTGCATGCGCATGGGCGGGAGCAACGCATGAGACTAAGGATTCACGATGCCCGGATGCGATGAACGTGCTCAGGCAAGCGAGTGCAGACCAATGTGTGCGTTATTCCGAGGCGGGTAGCGGTAGCGGCCTCGGTGGCGGTAAGGTGGTCACCCGGGGCCACGAGGCACGCGAGTGCACGTATGGCGCGGGCAGCGGTTGTTCCCACCCGAAGATCTGGAGCCCCTGGATTCCTTTGCCAGATGACGCCGGGCCGACGGACACCTGCTTCGACGTAACCACTAGCACGGCAGATCATACAGCAGGCATCATTCACGACAGGGCGCGAACGTTTTGCTAGTGCGTTCTTGGCCGCCGGGCCAATGGCTCCTTCCCGTGGCGATCGTTCTGACGATGGCGGGCTGCCACGCGCCCGATTTGGCGCCGACGGAGCCTGCTGACGAAGTCCGTTTCACTTCTGAAACCGGAGAGATAACGGGGGTCTTCACAGACATCCGGCGCTACTTGGCAGCCGACGCAACACTACGCGACGGGGTCCAACTTGCCATGAAGTTCTCCACCTACCGCTACGATCACCGCCTCTTCACCCTCGATGAGGCCAGTATGGTCCGACGCACGGCCGTACCGTGCTACCTTCACGAGGTTGAAACCGATGTGTGCCGAAAAGGCATCGTGGACTGGTACGATTCCCAACGACTTCCGCCAATGGGCCTCGCCTGGCCGACGCTACTCACCCAGCCAGGCCCGATGCCGCCAGGCATCACACTCGCAAAAGAGGGAAACCGAATCCTAGCCAACGGCGTTGATCCACTACGGGGCGGCGCCAGCCCTGGGACCCAGGCCGTCTTGACGTACGGCGCCGGCCAGCTTCCCGAAAGCATCGAGATCCATCGCTTCCAACAAGCGACCCTATGGACCAATTCCGGCGGCAACCTTGAACTGCCGCCATTGGCCGCTGCCGAACCAACCACCGGGGCCGCCGCCGATGCGACCTTTGACGGCTACGCATTTCCGGGCGAAACGTACGATTGGTTTGGCGTTGGCTACACGGTGCGAGAGGCTCTCGAGGGCCTCTTGGACGCCGACACAACGGCACGCTCCCTGTGGGATGAAGGCGCTTGCCTCAGGGAAATACACCTGGAACTGCCGCCCGCGAACCGGTCAAAGCTCGTGCCCTTGGAGCTCTTGTCAAGTCCCAGCCGCCTCGATGTCACGCTGTCCGTTGGGGACAAGGGTACAACGTGGTACCTGTTGCATAGACGCGATGCGTTCGCCGGTTCCTCGTTTGACGTGGAACGGCGTGAAGAGCACACGTTCGCCCAAGAGTGCCCATCGCATGCCGCCCGGCCGCCCCAGGTGCCATGGGCGCGCGCCTGGGCTACCATCAACGCAACCGGTGGCTCGCACCAGGGCTTGATTGATTTCGTGTATGGGTACGCTGATGCCAACCAAGACGGTTGGCCGGAGGCCCACTACGGGCTTTTCGCGATCCCGGCAAGCGCGGACACATCCCGGACAACGTTTAGCTACCACCCGGCGACCGTGACGGTTGACGCCATGTCTGGTCGGCTGCTTGCCATCGGTGACGACTCTGATCGAGTGCTGGCAATCGACGAGTAGCACGTGGCGGACCCCAGGCCGCCTGGTCCGCTGGGTGCTGATGCTGGTGCTTGTGGAACTGTCCGGCGGCTGCGCCAGCCCCATTGGGCAGGTGGAATGCCACGCCCACCCTGCCGGATGGGCACCTCGCGCCCGCCGAGACCCCGCGACACCGCGCCACTCCACGGGAATCCCCGCGCCTTACCGGCCTCCCGAGCCCGGCCACGATCCTCAAATAACCCCCTCCACCTGCGCCACTCAAGGAGCAAATCACCCGCAGGGGTGATGGCCGCGGCCTGGTGCCGGGGCAGCGATTCCGATTTTTACAGAGCGGGAACCAAATCCAGCCCGGGGCACCCTTCATATATGGGACCTGCCTCGCCGCCGCATCGACAGGGCCAAGCCCTGGCGAATTGAGGTGATCCGTTGGAGTACACGCGTTTCGAAAAGGCTCGCATCGTAGGAGCCCGCGCGCTGCAACTATCCATGGGCGCGCCGGTGCTGATCCAAGTGGATTCCAGCATCCGCAACCCCGTGGAGGTAGCGATGCTGGAGTACGATGCCGATGCCATCCCGATCACCGTCCAGCGAGCTCAGACCCAGGCTGGTGTCCCGCAATGACCGAGGAAATGTTTTCTGAACTGAACCCCCAGGCCGACTCATCGGCCGGGGAGGGCGCCGACCTTCTGGCGCCCGAGGACGAGTACCTGACCAGCGGCGTGCACATTGGCACGCAGCACAAGACCGCCGACATGAAGCCGTACATTTTCCGTGTGCGCAACGACGGCCTCTTCGTGCTGGATGTCGCCAAGACCGATGCCGCCATCCGTGCGGCGGCGCAGAAGCTCGCCAAGTTCGAGCCCAAGCGCATCCTGTTCGTCAGCCAGCGCCAGTACGGCCAGACCCCCGTCAAGCAGACGGCCAAGGCCATCGGCGCGACGGCCATCGCCGGCCGCTTTATGCCCGGCACGCTGACCAACCCCATCACGCCCAACTTCATGGAGCCCGATGTGCTGGTGGTCACGGACCCCCTCGGCGACGCCCAGGCGCTGCGCGAGGCCCTGAACATCAAGATCCCGATCATTGGCCTGTGCGACTCGAACAACGAGACGAAGCACCTGGACGTGATCCTTCCCGCCAACAACAAGGGTCGCCGTTCCCTGGCCCTCGTCTACTGGCTGCTGGCCCGCGAGATCCTGATGGAGCGCGGCGACCTCGCCAACCGCGAAGCCTTCAAGCTGAGCGTAGACGACTTCGAGGCCTCGTTGTAGGCATCCCGTTTCAACCTGAATTGGAGGAATCATGGCATTTGAACTACCCCTGATCCTGGCGCCGATTTCGGCTGTCGTGGCTTTGCTCGTCGCGTTCGTGATCGGCGTTGGCATCCTGCGCGCCAAGCCCGGCTCGAAGCGAATGATCGAAATCAGCGACGCCGTCAAGGCGGGCGCGATGGCCTACATGAACCGCCAGTACCGGACGATCGCCGTGGTGGCCGTCGTCATCGCTGGCGTGTTTGCGGCCGTCGCCCTGACCCGTGAGACGGCCGCTGAGACGACCGAGTGGTGGTGGACCACCGCCGGCTTCGGCGTTGGTGCGCTGTTCTCGGCGCTCAGCGGTTACATCGGCATGAACATCGCCGTGCGCACCAACGTGCGCACCGCCCACGCGGCCAAGAGCGGCCTGAAGGGCGCCCTCAGCCTGGCCTTCCGCGGCGGCGCTGTGGCCGGCCTCGGTGTTGCTGGCTTGGCCCTGCTGGGTGTGGCTGGCTTCTACTACCTATTCGATGACGTGCTCGGTTACGCCGACCCCGTGACACCCCTGGTCGGCTTCGCCTTTGGTGCGAGCCTGATCAGCTTGTTCGCGCGTGTTGGCGGCGGCATCTACACCAAGGCCGCCGACGTGGGCGCTGACCTGGTCGGCAAGGTCGAAGCCGGAATCCCGGAAGACGACCCCCGCAACCCCGCCGTGATCGCTGACAACGTCGGCGACAACGTGGGCGACTGCGCCGGCATGGGCGCTGACCTGTTCGAGACCTACGCGGTGACCGTCGTGGCCGCCGTGTTCCTCGGCTACCTGCTGCCCGCCGACTCGGTGTTCGCTGGTGGCAACGCGTCGCTGGTGACCTACCCGCTGTTCCTCGGTGCCGTGGCCATCCTGGCCAGCATCCTCGGCATCTTCTTTGTGCGCCTCGGCCGCAAGGAGAACATCATGGGCGCCCTGTACAAGGGCGTCTTCGCCAGCGTGGCGCTGGCGGCAGCCGGATTCTACGGTGTTACGTTCGCGCTGCGGTCGGACCTCGGCGATGCTCTGTCCGAGCTAACCAATGGCGCCGGCAACTCGATCGGTCCCTTGGAACTGTTCTTGGCGACGGCGATTGGCCTCGTGATCACGATTCTGCTGATGTTCATCACGGAGTACTACACGAGCACCAAGTTCCGCCCCGTCAAGGCCACGGCCAAGGCGAGCGAGACCGGTGCGGCGACCAACATCATCAGCGGCCTAGCCGTTGGCATGGAGTCCACGTTCTTCCCCATCATCGTCATCGCGCTTGCGATGTTCGGTGCCTGGTGGTTCGCCGGCCTCTACGGCATCGGCATCGCCGCCGTCGCCATGCTGGGCATCACCGGCATGGTGGTTGCGATGGACACCTACGGACCCATCACGGACAACGCCGGTGGCATCGCCGAGATGGCCGAGTTGGATGAGTCGGTTCGCAAGAACACGGACGCTCTGGACGCCGTGGGTAACACGACCAAGGCCGTGACCAAGGGCTACGCCATCGGTTCGGCTGCCCTCGCCGCGCTGGCCCTGTTTGCCGACTACGTGCACCGCATCGATGTCGCGGACCTCCCGGCGCGCCTGGTGGGCAACAACGTCGTCGACGGCGAACTGGTGTTCCGCCTGAGCGAGCCCATCGTCCTGATCGGCCTCGTCATCGGTGGCATGCTGCCCTTCCTGTTCAGCAGCTTCCTGATGAACGCCGTCGGCCGCGCGGCCGGCTCCGTCATCGAGGAGGTTCGCCGCCAGTTCCGCACGATCCCCGGGATCATGGAAGGCACCGGCAAGCCGGAGTACGCCAAGTGCGTGGACATCGTGACCAAGGCCGCCCTCAAGGAAATGGTCGTGCCCGGCCTCATCGCCGTGGCCGCGCCCCTGATCGTGGGCTTCCTGTTCGGTCCGCTGGCCCTCGGTGGCCTGCTCATCGGTGTGCTCGTTAGCGGTCTCATGCTCGCCCTGGCTATGGCCAACGGCGGCGGTGCCTGGGACAACGCCAAGAAGTACATCGAAGACGGACACCACGGTGGCAAGGGCAGTGAAGCCCACGCCGCCGCCGTCGTCGGTGACACCGTCGGTGACCCGTACAAGGACACCGCTGGCCCGTCCATCAACGCCCTGATCAAGGTGATCAACACGGTGAGCCTGTTGTTCGCGGGCCTCATCGCGACTTCGGGCGGCATCCTGCTGTTCTAGGCAGGCAGAATTCCTCTTCCTTTCCTCTCCCCATTTTTGGCGTCACCGACTTGCCTCAAGCGTCGGTGACCCGTACAAAAAGGCCGGCAGCCACGCAGTTGCTGCCGGCTTGAGGGCGGCCCGGCAGGGCCGCGCGGCGGGCGGCAGCCACGCAGTTGCTGCCGGCTTGAGGGCGGCCCGGCAGGGCCGCGCGAACACGGCGGGCCCCTCGCTCGACGCCCTGATCAAGGTGATCAACACGGTGAGCCTACTGTTGGCGGGCCTCATCGCGACCTCGGGCGGCATCCTGCCAGTCTAGGCAGGCAGGGTTCCGTTCCCTTTCCTTCTCCCTGCTGGTGTGTTTTTGGTGCGTGTTTTTTCGACTGCCACATGGTGTGCCTGCTAGCCGTCGGGCCGCCTGCTGCCTCCCCTGACGCGCTCGCGGCTGACTATCAGGCCAGCGAACGAGGCCTGCTGGTTAAGCCCGGAGGCGCCTGCACTGCTACCATGGCCGAACCCACCCCTCCCATGGCAGCGCAGCGAATCGTCGTCGGCGTCGACTTCTCCCGCCCGAGCCGCATGGCACTCGACGCCGCCGCAACGCTGGCGCGGGCCCTTGGTGCTGACCTGACGCTCGTTCACGCATTCTCGCCAGCGGGAGCGGAGCAGGGCCTGGCAGGCGCATCGGGAAGCCCGAAGCAGATGGCTGTGGCCGTGCACGAGACAGGGGAGGCCCTACAGTTGTCGACCCAATGGGCCAGCGAAGTCCGCGATGCGGGCTTGCGCGTGGGCGTCGTGACCCAGGAGGGGCAGGCACCAAACGTGATTCTAGAGGCCGCTGCCAACGAGGACGCTGCCATCATCGTCGTCGGCACCCATGGGCGAAGCGGCATCAAGCGGGCCCTCCTGGGTTCCGTCGCAGAGCAGGTCATCCGCAACAGCGATCGACCGGTGCTGGCGGTGCCCGCCGGGCCAATCGGGGTTCGATCCCCCAACTCTCGGTCGCGACGGTAGCCCGCATCGAAACCGTCACCATCCTGGGTGGAGACGGCGCAGGCGCGGCTGGGCCATGCGTGCGTGCCGACGGATTCGGGGAGCGCCCCAGTTTTCAGGCCTGCCCACCAACGCAAGGGATGCTCGCTTCGAGTGAATTCAAGGCGGCCGCATCCGGTCATGGATAGCACGTTGGTGATGGCGGCGAGAACAACCTACACCGGGACGGCGCGTACCGACTCCACTTCCGGCGGTTCAGGTTGCGTCGAGGGGTCGCCGCGCAGGACGGTGTAGCGTCGGAGGCGCCCCTGGTCGGTGACCGAGATCAGGCCCCCGGCGACCAGCCGCTTCAGGCGGTGCTGGGTCGTGCTACGGCTCCAACCCCACGCTGCCGACGCGGCCAAGATGTCCTTCTGAAACGACGGCCCGACCCCCGTGAGCCATTCATGGAGGCGGGCCAACTCTGGCTCGCGCAGATGAACGATGTCTTTCCACCGCGCTGACTCTGAGCTGCCGCGCTCAAAGTAGCGGAGGGTTTCGAGATGGCGGTACTCCTCAATGACGCCATGCTGCCGTAGAACCGCCACGTGGTGTCGGACGGTCCCGCTAGCGATTCCCGTGCCACGCAAGAGCTCCCGAAACGTGGCGCCCGGGTGTTCACGAATGTATTCCGCTACACTAGCGCGTTTGGGGTGGCGCAGGGGGTCCCGCCCCATCACCCGGAGAACGAAGCCCGCGAATTTCACCAGGAGCGCCAAGCCGACCAATGTTGCTGTAGCCACGACGGTGTCACTCGCGGTGGCCCAGGCCTCGGTTTCGTCCGTGCGCACCGATAGCCACGTGCCTGCCATGTCCGCCTGAAGGGAAGATGGCCGGTCGCCGGAGGTTGAGAGGTTAACGAATCGCATCGCACCTTGAATCATGATCGAGCGTCCGCCCGCATCGAAGCACGCGTCGGGGCACACCGGTCCGTGGGCCAGGGGCAGACGAATATGACCTTCAGCACTCAGGTTCCACGGTGAACCTTCGACTGCGATGGCTCGTGCATTACCAGTGATGGACACTGCCAAGTCGTGTCCGGATAATCTCGCGAACCGGTACTTCGTCACCGTAACCCGGTCGTCAGGCTGGAGCCCTTCCGCGTGCGTGACCTCGGTGCTCCCACCATGCAAGCACCGGATACAATCCTGATGGCTGAAGCCCAACATCACCAACTGAGCGTGTTTGCCGGATGCGTTGACTGCACCAGTCAGGGAGCCAACGGCGTCCGCCCCTGATCCTCCGGGGCAAGAGCCGGGCGGGTAACGGTAGGGGTCTTCGTGTTTGTAGAGTTCGAGGCCCACGCAGTTGCCAAGGCCTCGCGCCGTCAGATGGCCATCCACGTTTGCCGCGAATCCATCCACGGTTCCCGTCAAGAAAACCATGGCACCTGGCTGCGAGATGAAGCGCACGTCATCTCGGAGGCGAACCGTGTCATGCTCCTCCCAAGGCGTCGGAAGGGGGCCGCGGATGGTGCCCCAGTTGTGTTGTTCCACGACCCAACTGCGCCGATCCATGATTTCGTTTACGACGGTGGCGCCAGCAGAAACCGTGACGGCTAGCGTGTCATTTCCTGCAACAACAAGCAATCCCTGGGCGTCCTGCCAGGCCAGATCGGCTTGCAGGGCAGCGGGGAAACCGAAGGACACGCTGGCTGCCGCCGACGGCACCACCGCTAACACGGCTAACACCACCAGAGACCTCATGAGCAATCCATTTTCTCGAAGATTTCGACGTTCATGGGTAGGGTGGAATCACGCACGAGGGTCGTGAAAGCACCATCGGTAGGCAAGGGGTATTGCGCCATGACTGACGGCGCTTGGAAGTCAGCCCGGGAAGCATAGGGTTGGGCCCCCGGCGTGTTGGTTTCGATCGTTCCCATGGCCCGATACAGGTGCGTTTCATTGTGCCAGACAAGACCCCGCGGGAAGTGTGCGCCGGGGCTGTTGTCCCCCGACACTAGATACGACACCCAGCTCGGGTCCGCACCGTCCACGCTCCAGGTATACCGAATTTCCTCGCCGATGGGTAAGCTACCGACGGTTCGCTCAATAGCGGCGTCTACCGCCGGGAAGTGGAGTTGATCCCGCAACTCCGAGGCAATTTCAGGGTCGTCAACGTAAGCGGAAACGAGGATCAGGATGGTCGCTGCGGGACCTGGGTGGCAATCGTTCGCAACGTAGTTGTTGTGCATTTCCAGGATCAGTTGGATGGGGCGGTCGAATTCCATCCATGAGAACCGTTCGCATGTCATGAGCCCATAAACAGTCCGTGTGAAGATCGGAACTGGAGGCGTCTCCCAACCCGGGGGCGGCCGCGACGGGTTCGTAGGCCCTGGCCAAGAATAACTGACAGATATTTCCTCGCACGAGTCGAATTGCATGGACAACGGATCCAACTCGACCGCTCCATCCACTGGCAAGCCATCGATTGAACGAGGTTCGTCGGGTCGGGGCTCTGCCGGCTCGATTGCATCTTGGGGCGCGTCGACGCACCCGGCAAATAGGGCCACGAGACCGGCCGCGACCGCGAAGGCCCAACGCCTTGGATGGCGTGCTTCTAGATACATGCGGTGCCAACCACGTACGTGACCCCAACCAATGTTGACTTTTGGAATGTCGAGGGATCCTGGACGACAATACCGTAGGCGACCCTATACCCACCAGCATCAGGCTGGAGCAGAGCCGTCGGATAATCCCCTGGCTCGGCGATCGTGACATCATTGGGGCAGGCACCAACCGTGCAGGCGCTCTGGTGCGTCTGCGGGTGAATCAACAGATCACAGGCCGGAGTCAACACGATGCAAAGGGCCGGGTCGGTCGCGTCACAAATGCTGGCGTCCAGTCGGGCCCCCCCCCGGGGCGGCGCTAAGCAACAAGACCGTCGCCGCCGTCGCGAGCGTCAAGATCCCCTTCCGGGGGACGTGCATGCGCATGGAAGTCATACCCTTGCTAAGGTTGATTCCGCTTTGATGTTTTTGGAACACTTGTTGGCATATCGGCCCCGGGCCAGGATTGCCGTTGGCAGGAGCCCCACCCGGGAACCATCCTCCCCAGGACTCCGGCACGCAGGCCCGGGCCTGCCGGGGCAACCTGACAGCGGACACCAATTCTTGTGTGCCCTCGCGATTGGCACCCCCGCACTCGTTGTGCTGGACCCGATACCTATGTTCAACAGCCGAAGCGTCGTTGTCTTGTTGTTGCTCCTGGCGCCGCTGGGAAACGCTGGCCTGGTGACCACCAACGGCGAAATCCGGCTGGTGCCCCGGGAAGCCACCAGCGGCAGCAACTTCGGCAACGCGGTGGCCATTGACGATAACCTGGTCGTGGTGGGGGCGTTCTACGACGATGAAGCGGGCCACCAGGCCGGGGCGGCCTGGGTGTACCAATTGAATCCCTCGGGCACGTGGAGGGTGGACAAGATGATACCGCCCGAAGCGAGGTACTGGTGGACGTTTGGCGCAGCCGTTGCCGCCGACCGGGGCTCTTTCGTGGTCGGCGCGCCCCAGTGCTGCGTCGCCCGATCGCCCGGTGCCGCTTTCGTCTACGAACCCGACGGACGGGGCGGCTGGATCGAGACGCAACTTATGCCCAGCGATGGTGGGGGCAGTTGGTATTTCGGTCAATCGGTGGCCATCAGCGACGGGAGGGTCCTGGTGGGTGCCCGGATTGCGGGAGGGCCACTGCCGGATGCGGGGGCGGTCTACCTGTACGAGCGGGACGGGTCCGGCGGCTGGGTGGAAACCAAGATCACCCCTAGCGATGCGGCACGTTACCACTACTTCGGGGCCGCGGTCGCGTTGGACGGCCGCCGCGTCCTGGCGACGGCGCCAGGCGACGGCGGAGCGGCTCCTGGCGCGGGGGGTGCGTACCTGTTCGAACCTGACGGCGCCGGCGGCTGGACCGAAACCAAGTTCACGCCCAGCGACGCCTACGCGGGCCTGCGCTTCGGATCTTCTGCCGCCATGGCTGGCGAGAGGTTCGTCGTTGGCGCAAGCCAGGACAATCACGCAGGCAACCAGGCGGGCAGCGCGTACGTGTTCGCGCGGGAGGGCGCCGGTTGGGTTGAAACCAAACTGACAGACAGTCACGCGGCAAGCCGTTCGGCGTATGGACGCTCCGTGGACCTGGAAGGAGACACCGTCGTCGTGGGCCAGGTCGGTTTCGGCAGCAGCGGCCGCGCCTTCGCATACCGCCAGGATGCCAGCGGGGTCTGGAACGAAGAGGTCTTCGAGGATTCGGCGGCAGGCGACCCAAACTCCCACTTTGGCTACGCGGTGGGAATCAGCGCCGGACGGCTGGTCGTCGGGGCCCCCTACGAAGATGACATCCC
>JBFIJP010000003.1:0-34707 GCA_041600695.1 Thermoplasmatota archaeon
CCCGGCTACTGGGCCTAGGCAGGGGGCGAACGATGAACAACGGGTGACCTTCGGCAGGACTTGGGTGCTAGCCATTTTTGGTAAGCAAGAATTGAGCCTTCCCCTCGTGTGCGTCCGGCCACCCGTCGAGGATGTCGCGTGGGAGTTGCGCCTATTGAAGTCTTGGGGTCGGCCGGCCACCACGGTGAGCGGCCTCCGTTGACGCTGACACCTGCGCACCCGGCAGCGATTGCTTACGCCGCTTCAATGACAGGGACGTGGTTCTGATGCTTGTGCACCAATCGCATCCCGGATCATCCGTCGCGCGCGCATTTGATCGCGGAGTGAATGCCGTGCAACTCCGGGGGTACGCGGCAATGCAGACCAAGAACGTCGATGCCACCCGAGAGTACCGGCTGGGAGCCCACGAATTGGGTCATCTCTTTGCCGGCGACCACGACCTAGCTGGCGCCGCCAGCTATGGGTGGTGCTACGGACTCTACGTTCAACGGTACACGCTGATGAAAGACTCGGCCCTCTGCCGGGTCAACCAATTCACCGGCTGGGCCAACAGCTACAACATCCATCACAATGCCTACCGAATTCGATGGTGCGTGGATTACAACGGATTCTGTGACGAAGTAAATGTACCCGATATTGACTAGCGTGCATCATGTCCACGACTACCCGCCGCCCATGGTCGCTAGCGGCATTCCTCGTGCTAGCGAATGCCGTGGCCGGTTGCCTAACCGATTGTCCATTCCCCCAGCCTTGGGAGATCAAGATCCACAACTCTTCGGCCGAAGACGCAACCGTTCACATGCTTATCGAGGATATGGCCGGCAACGTCGTGCTGAACGCGACTATCTTCGTGGAAGGCAGCACTGGCCCGCACCATCCCTCGGGCCAGGCGACCGCGCCGGCTACGACGTTCGAAGACGGCAATCGGTACCGCATCTTCGTTGAGGCCTCGGATGGGCGGGCGGATGCAGGGGCGTTTTACGCGGACTGCAGCGAGGGGCGCCCAGACATCATCCTCGCCGATGACCGCATCAGCATCGGCTACGACGCCGTGTGACGCGGTGCCTGGCGCCGGAGCCCGCCGGGATTCGCGTCTAGGCAGCCGCGGCCGTGTCCCGGGAAGCCTTCGCGCTGCGAGCCCGCCGCTCTTCCCGACTCGGCACCTTCACGTCCCGCACGAGCCCGAGAGCCCGCAGGACGACGAGGATGTACCGTCCGATGTCGAATTGGTACCAGCGGTGTCCAAGGTAGGCGCTGTTGGGGAAGGCGTGGTGGTTGTTGTGCCAGCCTTCGCCGAATCCCAGGACGCCGAAGATGGCGTTGTTGCGGGCCACGTCCGGGGAGGCGTAGGGGCGGGTGCCCCTTGGTGAGTCCAGCCCTTCCACCAGGCAAGGCCGGTGGGTGAACAGGTGTGCGTATCAGCTCCAACTAGAACAGGCCTCGGCGTGTTCGCCGCCATTCAATACCGGGGGGGGGGCGTTCCACACTTCATGGCCACTCTGCGCCAAATCCTTCCGCTAGCCATCGCGTGTCTCCTGTCTCTGTCCCCGTTGCTGGGCGTCGCCGGCCAAGGCGACGAACCCCCGGACTACTTCGACTCAACGGCGGCGCAAATGCAAAAACCAGATGTTCCAATGCCAGATCCCACGTATGTGGCAGCTTGGCTGGACCCCGCATCCATCCTAGCCGACGCCTTGGATGGCGAACTAACGTTCGCCATCGGAAGCAATTCCTTCACATTTTCAGCCACCGAAGTCGAGCTATTTGCCCCCGGATGGCGTGCCATCAGGACCGACGACGAAGGTACGATCGTTGAAGAAACAGACGAGGCTGACATCCATCCCTTCAGACTGACGACCTCGGATTTTCCAGACCTGATTTCATCACTGACCGTCGGCCCCGGATTCATCGGAGCCAACCTTTCTCCCAACCCGTGCACTACTCTTTCTCTAGAAACCGTCGAATCCGCCGAAGAGCTAGTCAAGGTCAACGTCGCGATTTGGGGCCCGCCGGTGGAAACCCCTTGCGTGGACGCACTGCCCGCCAGACCGGGACAATCGGGTGGAGCGGCTGGCCAAGGCGCGGCCGATCCGCCGGACGGACCTTCGGCGGCATCGCATACGATCAGCTATATCGAGATCTTGATAGATGGCGACCACAATTTCTACGAAGCCCATCCTTCGACCTGGGCCAGCTACCAGGTTAATTTGATCAACACGGCTCAGAACCAGATTTACAGCCCCGACTTGAACGTTCAGTTCTTGATTACGTACCAGTTCGTCGGGCGTGCCATTGGCACCGACACTGCGTGCGGCGCACGAGAACAGACCGCGGACTTCTGGAGGCAATATCCCGGCTATCATCGTGATGTGGTTCTTTTGCTCGCAGACCAGCCCTTTACGACCGGATCGGTAGGTTGCGCTTGGTTCCGCGGGGTCGCAGACCCAATCCAAGACGCGTATGCCGTCATGCAAACATGGAACGTGGACGCCACACGTGAGTACAAGCTTGCAGCCCACGAGGTTGGACACGTTTTCGGCGGGCATCATGACGCAGCCATATCTGTCGGAGCTGGCTGGTGCTACCTCGGATATTGGACCCACTACACAATCATGAAGGATTCCGCCACCTGTCGCGTCAACTCGTTTAGCGGATGGACGTACAGCTACAACGACTACCACAACTCCCACCGCATTCGTTGGTGCGTAGACTTCAACTACCTTTGCGACGAGTTCCACGTGCCAGACCTCTAGGGACGTCTCCGTATGAAACCCAGAAGTGCATGCCCCGTGATCGTCGCCTTGCTCCTGGCGGCCACCCCGGGGTGCTTTGAGGACTGTGCGTTCCCGCAGCCATGGGAGATTCGGATCACGAACCTCGTTCCCCAGGAGCAAGTGCTGTCTTTGCAAGCGACCGACTCGACAGGCACAATTGTGTGGATAGCTAACGTGACTGTTCCCGCCCAACGTTTCGACCCGGGGCCACCGGGTAAGGCCTCGGCGCCGCCACTGCACCTCGAGGAAGGCGAGCGGTACATTCTGACGGTCAGTGCGTCCGGCGGACGGACGGCCGAAGGGCCGATGCGGGCGGATTGCAGCCACGGCCTGCCCGGCATCACGGTATCCGACGATGCCATTTCGATCGGCTATAATGTGGTCTAACCCGCACGGTGGCGAGATGTGGTTGACCCCAGGAATTCGCGCGGGCGGCTAGCCGCTCGCCGTCGTCCCGGCGGCAGCTTTCGCGCTCCGAGCCCGCCGCTCTTCCCGACTCGGCACCTTCACGTCCCGCACGAGCCCGAGAGCCCGCAGGACGACGAGGATGTACCGTCCGATGTCGAATTGGTACCAGCGGTGGCCGAGGTAGGCGCTGTTGGGGAAGGCGTGGTGGTTGTTGTGCCAGCCTTCGCCGAAGCCCAGGACGCCGAAGATGACGTTGTTGCGAGCCACATCGGGGCTCCGGTAGGGGCGGGTGCCCCAGGTGTGGCAGATGCTGTTGATACTCCACGTGACGTGGTGCATGACGAAGACGCGCACGACGCCGCCCCAGAGGACCGCCTGCCAGAAGGCACCCCAGGTGCCCATGACTGCCAGCCCGATGAGGCCGGGCACAATGAACGAGAGGACGATCCACAGCAGTTGGGTGCGTTCGAGGAATCGGACGATGGGGTCCTGCATGAGCTTGGCGTGGGCGGGGCCCTTGTGGACCAGGTTGCCCTTGGGCAGCCAGCCGAAGTGGGCGTGCCAGAACCCTTCGAGGGGGCTGTGGGGGTCGCCGGGCTGGTCGGCTCGGGCGTGGTGGCGTCGGTGGGTGGCGGCCCAGGCGGCGGGTCCGCCTTGTAGCGCGGTGACGCCCATCAGGAGCAGGACGAAGCGGACGGGTGCGCTGGCTTTGTAGGCGCCGTGGGCGAGGAGCCGGTGGAAGCCCAGGGTGATGCCGATGCCTGCGGTGGCCCACAGAGAGAAGAGCAAACCTAGATCGAGCCAGCTGACGTGACTGCCCCAAAGGCGGACGATGGCGAAGATGGTCAGGGCGAAGGGGATCATGGCCGCCAGGGTGACGGTGATCTTGTGGCCGAGGTGACGGCCGATGAAGGGGTACGCGGCGTCCACGGCGTCAGGCCGGGCGTCGTTCGCGTTGGTTGATTCAGACATGTTGGACCTCTAGTTGGTGTCGTTTTGGAAGCAAGCGCCTCACGGCGCACTGCTTTCACCTTAGAAGCACTGAAACGTGGGGGTACCATAAACCCTGTAGTGGAACACGCAACGCCAGGTTGTTCAGCCTGCATCCAGGTGTTCCCGGAGATACCAGCATGCCCGACCAGACACCCACGGCGGGGCTCAGCAACGCACAGCTCATCGAACGCCTCGACGGCTTTCTTGATCAACTCGCCGAAGGACACCGCAAAACGATGGAGGAAGTCGCCTCCTGGCTGGAGGAGCACGGCAGCCTCGATGACGAAATCCGCACCAACGTGGAGGCGCTCAATCCACTTTTCCAGAAGTGGAGCTTCGAGATCTGCTTCCTTATCCGGCTGCGGGAACGAATCCGCTTCAATGAACTGAAGGAACAACTGGGCGGCATTGGCAGCCGCACACTCAGCCAGCGCCTCAAGGAACTGGAGGCGCAGGGACTGGTCAAGCGCGAGGCATTCGCCGAAGTCCCGGTCCGCGTCGAGTACAGCCTAACGCCCAAGGGCCTCCGCTTTGGCGACCTAATCATGCCCGTCATCGCGCACCTGCGCATCTGGGACATTCGGCATCGGCCCGCAAGGGACCCGGGCCCCCGGGCGAGCCCATAACGCCACCCGGGCCCCAGTTCTCCGGGTGACTGGGTGGACGGTCGTTCAGGCGCTCGGTTGTGTGGTCGCCATGGTGGCATCCGGCAGCCTCGGAGCCCCTGGGCCGGGGCCCTCTGCCGCCTCCCCGCCTGCACGCGCGACCGCCGCCGGAGAAGCGGAGGTCAGCCCGATGCTGGCTTTTTCGTCCTACCTCGGCGGGTCGGACCGTGAGGAGTTCTTCAAGGGCCTCGCCGTCGACGCCGAGGGCTACATTTACCTCGCCGGCGGCACCCACAGCACCGACTACCCCGTGGCTGCCGCGTTGCAGGAGGAGCACGCGAGCCCCGGGGTCGAACAGGACATCGTCATCACCAAGCTCACCCCTGACGGCCAGTCAATCGTGTATTCCACCTACCTGGGGGGCAGCGACCGCGACTATGCCGTCGACATTGACGTTGACGCGGCTGGCAACGTCTACATCGTCGGCAAGACCGACTCGGCTGACTTTCCGGCCGTACGCCCCATCCAGGATGGGCTTGGCAGCACCGACAGCCCGGATGCTTTCTACGCCAAGCTCGACGCGTCCGGCGAATTTCTTCACTTCTCCTCCATCCTGGGCGGCGACGAGTACGACATCCTGACCGGCGTCGCCGCCGACAGCCGGGGTGGAATGACCTTCGTTGGCAAGACCCGCTCAACGGACCTTCCCACCACCCGGCGGGTCCTGCAACCCGAACTCGGCGGAGCTACCGACGCGTTTGCCGGACGCGTCCTGCGCGACGGCACCCTGCGCTACCTGACCTACCTGGGAGGGTCGGGGTACGACTACGCCCAGGCAATCGACCTGGACGCGCGCGGGCACGCCGTCATCGTGGGGCCCACCAGCAGCCGCGATTTTCCCGTCGTGGCCGGTGCATTCCAGACCGAAATCCCCACGGCGGGAGGGCCGGCCCAGGACTCCGGTTTCATTACCCACCTGCACCGCAGCGGACGCAGCCTGCTGGCCAGCACCTACTACGGCGGCAGCAGTGAGGACACGCTCCGGGGCGTCGACATCGGCGCCGATGGCAGCATCTACGTCGTCGGGGACACCAACTCGACCGACCTGAGCGTCCCCGGCGGCCAGGCCCCGGACGGCGACCGCGACGCCTTCGTAGCCCGGTTCGACGCGCAGGGATCGCTCGCATGGGCTACGGCGTTTGGCGGCAGCGGCCGCGAGTTCGGCCACGACCTGGCCGTCGGCCCGGCCGGGGAGGTGTACGTCATCGGGCAGACGCGGTCCACGGACCTGCCCGTCGCCAACGCCCCCCAAGGGGCACCCGCGGGCCTCGACGATGCTTTCCTGGTCGCCCTCGCCGCAGACGGGGCCGTGCAGTGGGCAACCTACCTGGGCGGGTCAGGAATGGACGAGGGCCGGGAGATCGCGGCCAACCCGTCGGGGTCAAGCCTGCACGTTGCCGGATTGACGCGGTCCACAGACTTTCCCCTCGCCGACCCCCTCCTGGACCCCTACAGCGGCGTGCGCCGACCCCGCAACGTCGGCGACGCCTTCGTCGCCAGCCTAGATGTCCACACACCCTAGCCTGGCACCACCGAGCTCGTGAACCGGCGCGTCGGCTGACCTCGCGCGGCGCAGCCGACCACCATTGAGCAGGACCTTGGCGACCGGCAACGCCTTTGAAGAGGGACTACCGGTAGGGGCCACGTGGATCGATTGCAGCGGCTCGCCGTGGGGCTTGTGCTCCTGATGGCGCCCGTCATCCTGGCCGTTCCCGGCGAGGCACATTTGCCGGCGACGCCCGGCCTGGCGCCAACCGGGGCCGTCACCTTCGAACCGAATCGCGGCCAGGCGCCCGATGACGTTCTCTTTGTTGCCCGCACGCCCAACGGAATCGCACATGTTCTGGCGTCCGGCATCCGGCTGGGGCTGGAGGGCGAGCCCCTCAACATCCGATTCGACAACGGCCACGCCCGCAGCGCAGTTGGCGAAGACGCCACAGCTACGCTGGTCCATTCGTTGCGGGGCCAGGACCCGGACGCCTGGACCCACCTGCGCGTCTTCCAATCGGTCCTCTTGGAGGACGTGTACTCGGGCATCGACGTTCGACTGCGCGACGGGGGCGGACGCATCGAATACGACTTCATTGTGGCCCCTGGCGCGGACCCGGACGAGGCCGTTGTGCGCTTCGGCCCCAACGCAGCGCTCCGCCTGAGCGCCGGCAGCGGCGACCTGCAAATCCATGTCGCCGGCGGCACCGTCACCCAGGCGGCCCCCGTGGCCTACCAAGAAGATGCCAACGGCCAACTCGCCTTGGTGGACGCAGCGTTCAAGCTATTGGGCAGCCAGCGCGTGGGCGTCCAGTTGGGCCCGCACGACCCGGCCAAGACGCTGGTCATCGATCCCGTGGTCGACTTCTCAAGCTACCTCGGGGGCTCCATCCGGGAAGATTTCTACAAGGGCCTCGCCGTCGACGACGACGGCTACATCTACATGGTGGGCGGCACCCGGAGTTCCGACTTTCCCACCTCACAGCCGCTCCAGCCGGACCACGGCAGCCCGGAGAGCGCGCTGGATGTGTTCATCACGAAGTTGACCCCGGACGGAAGCAGCGTCGTCTACTCGACGTTCCTGGGTGGCAACGACCGGGATTACGCCGTCGATGTCGACATCGATGCGGCGGGCAATGTTTACGTCGTGGGCAAAACCGCCTCCCCTGACTTCCCGCTCGTGGCACCGACACAGGGCGCCATTGGGAGCCTCGACTGGCCCGATGGTTTCTACGCCAAGCTGGATGCATCCGGGGCGTTCCTGCACTACTCGTCGTACCTGGGCGGCAGCGACTACGACATCGTGACCGGCGTCGCGGCCGAGTCCCGGGGCGGCATGAGCATCGTGGGCAAGACCCGATCGACCGACGTTGCAACCACGGCGCGGGCGATGCAGCGCGACATGGCGGGGCATACGGATGCCCTCGCCGCCCGGGTCACCGCCGACGGCGAGCTTCGGTTCCTGACATATCTGGGGGGCAACGGCTATGACTATGCCCAGGCCGTGGTGCTGGACAAACGGGGACACATGATCCTCGTGGGCCCCAGCGGCAGCCCTGATTTCCCTGTCAGCCAGGGCGCGTTCCAGGAGGAATTGTCCCAAGACGGCGAGGTCCGCCAGGATTCCGGCTTCATCACGCGCCTCCACCGATCGGGAAGGGGAATCCTACAGAGTACCTTCTTCGGGGGAACCGATACGGATTTCCTGCGCGGCGTGGACCTTGACGCCCGTGGAAACATCTACGTTGTCGGTGACACCAATTCCACCGACCTGCCCGTTCTGGGCGGCCCCCAGCAGGCCCTCGCGGGCAGCCGCGATGCGTTTGCCGCGCGCCTGACGCGAAACCTGCAACCCGTATGGTCCACGTATCTGGGCGGCTCCGAAGCCGACTTCGGGTACGACCTTGCCGTCGGCGCCAACGGCCTGGTTCACATCGTTGGCCAGACCCGGTCCGTGGACCTGCCCGTGGTTGCGGCCGCGCAGCGGCAGCCGGCGGGCCTCGACGAAGCCTTCGTGGGCACCCTTGACACCCAGTCATCCCGCATCAGGTGGCTGACCTACGTCGGTGGCTCCGGCATTGACGAAGGCAAGGAGGTTGTCTTGGCACCAGACGGACGGCTGCATGTCGCAGGACTCACCCGCTCCACTGACTTCCCGCTGGTTTCGGCCCTCATGGACCCCTACCGGGATGACGCCCGGGCGCGCAACCAGGGCGATGCGTTCCTCGCCACCTTCGACCTTCAAAGGGAAGGCTAGAGACGCGGGGTGCGACGGCCACCGGGGTACCGGGGGCCGCCGCGTTTCTACTTCCGCTGCGCCTTGTTGCTTCCGCTCATGGCGTAACGGGCCCGGAACTCCATGTTGGTGATGGGGCTCTGCCGGTCCGGTGCCGGCGGACCCGTTGGCCCCGTGGTGCCTGCCGGGATCGTTGGCCCTTCGCTGACGAAGATGGGTCTCGATGAAGCCACGACACGCGGAAGCGTCGGCTCCTCGGGAGGCGAATCGATGGATTTCGTCCCGGCTGCGCCACCGCCGCCGCCACCGCCACCGCCGCCGCCACCGCCGCCGCCGCCGCCACCGCCGCCGCCGCCGCCACCGCCACCGCCGCCGCCACCGCCACCGCCGCCCCCTCCAGCTGCCGCGAGCACATCGATCACTTGGCTGGTCGTGTTGGTGGCGCCCTCGTTGTCCGTTACCCGGAGCTGGATGGTGTAGGATCCTGCTGACGGGAACTCGACCGTCAGCCGATCGGCACCCGGCCGGTCGATGACGGTCACGTTCGATGCGTCCGAGGTGTTCCCGATGAGGAAGCGCCACTGGAATCGGGTCACGTTGCCATCCAGGTCGTGGCTTGCGGAGGCATTCAAGTGGCACGTGAGCGCGAGGCATTCCACATCGAACCTTGCCACTGGCGCCGCATTCCCGGTTTCGTTGGCATCCCCTCCGTCTCCGCCGTCTCCGCCGTCTCCGCCGTCCCCTCCGTCTCCGCCGTCTCCGTCAGCACAGGGGCCTTCGGTGTCGCCGTGCCGGTAGTGACCACCTGCGGAAGGCGCCGGAACCGTCACAGTTTGCTGGCGGTGGCTGCCGGGTCGGTGGCAAAGGGTCACGTCGCCGTCGTCACTGCCATCTCCGCCGTCGCCTCCGTCACCTCCGTCTCCGCCGTCACCTCCGTCTCCGCCGTCACCTCCGTCTCCGCCGTCACCTCCGTCTCCGCCGTCGCCTTCGGGGCAGGGTCCCTCGGTGTCGCCGTGCCCGTAATGGCCGCCAGCGGCGGGCCCGGGCACGGTCATGGTTTGCTCCTGGTCGGTGCCGGGTCGGTGGCAAAGGGTCACGTCGCCGTCGTCACTGCCGTCTCCGCCGTCGCCACCGTCTCCGCCGTCGCCTCCGTCGCCACCGTCTCCGCCGTCGCCTCCGTCGCCACCGTCTCCGTCGTCGCCCCCGTCACTGCCGTCTCCGCCGTCACTGCCATCTCCGCCGTCTCCGCCGTCTCCGCCGTCACTGCCGTTTCCGCCGTCACTGCCATCTCCGCCGTCACCGCCGTCGCCTTCGGGGCAGGGTCCCTCGGTGTCGCCGTGGCCGTAATGGCCGCCAGCGGCGGGCCCGGGCACGATCATGGTTTGCTCCTGGTCGGTGCCGGGTCGGTGGCAAAGGGTCACGTCGCCGCCGTCGCCGCCGTCACCGCCGTCGCCTTCGGGGCAGGGTCCCTCGGTGTCGCCGTGGCCGTAATGGCCGCTAGCGGCGGGCCCGGGTACGGTCATGGTTTGTTCCTGGTCGGTGCCAGGCTTGTGGCAAACCGTCACTTCGCCGTCGTCACTGCCGTCTCCGCCGTCTCCGCCGTCGCCTCCCCCGCCACCGTCTCCGTCGTCGCCGTCTCCGTCGTCGCCGCCGTCACTGCCATCTCCGCCGTCGCCTCCCCCGCCACCGTCTCCGTCGTCGCCGCCGTCACTGCCATCTCCGCCGTCGCCTCCGTCACTGCCGTCTCCGCCGTCGCCTCCGTCACTGCCATCTCCGCCGTCACCTCCGTCTCCGCCGTCACCTCCGTCTCCGCCGTCACCTCCGTCTCCGCCACCAGCTCCGCCACCACCGCTTCCTGCGTCTCCATCACCCCCGGGGACGGCGCACGGGCCCTCGGCATCACCATGTCCAAGGTGACCCGGCACCGCCTGCGCTGGCACATCCATCGTGGATTCAGCCGGCGTCCCCGGCTTGTGACAAATCGTGATCCAGACAACACCTCGCCCACCTTGGCCCTCAAAAAAGACACCTTCCAGACCGTCTTCAACCCAACCGCCAGAGCCTACAGGGTCACCTACATTCGCTGCCCCCCAGTGCCCCCCTGCCAGCGCCAGGGCCATTGCGCCGGTCGCCAGGGACGCAGGCGCACGGGGGCCTGCCAGCGGGGAAACGTTTGTTGGAACCAGGGCCAGCAGAGGGGCCAGCAGGGCCGTTGCAAGCAAGATGACGATGCCTACGGCCGCAGCCCTCTGAACGGGCTCTTCCCACGCATGCCTCTGGCGGGGGCGCCACCTGCTTTGCCAGACACCATGCGCGATGACGCTTCGGTCCAGGCGTTGCCTAGCCTCGGCCTGCTCCTGTGCCCGGGCCTCCTCGGCGTCCAGGGGAGGCAAGCCCCACTGGGTCGCGTCCAGGTGGCCTGCCCGCACCAGCTTTTCCACATGGTGCCGGAACTCGAAGCGGGACATGCCGAGCGCTTGAGCCAGCCACTTCTCCTCGCTGGGATCGACGCCGTTCCAGGCTGGCGTTGCCGCATTCTGCGCCGCCAGTTGGGGATGACCGCGCCATTGGGCGGCGTCCAGAAGGCCTTCCTTGACGAAGTCGTCGATGATTGCGCGCAGTTCGCGGGTCGGGATGCCCAGAAGCAGTGCCAAGTCCTGTTGCTCCTCGGCATCCAGTGGCGCGTCCAACTCTTCGTCGCCGTCGGCGGCGCCGTCGCTTGCGGGGTTCTTCAGGAGGGCTCGCCATTCGTGAGGATCCAGCAGGGCGTCACGCCAGACGCCAGCACCGGGGGTGCCTTCGACGGCGCCAACCTCCCGGCCTCCCGACGCGGAAGGCCGGGGGGGCCGTACAATGCCCCGGGACCGGGCTGCAAGCTCAAACGAAACGGACGCCAGCACTCGACGGCCACGGCGCCAATCATCCTGCGGCACAAGTCCACATCAACCACCGCGCCCTAAGTCGGACGCTATCTTGCACCATGTCCGGCAGTGGGCGCGGTGCGAGCCGGGGACCGGCGGGTGGGACCACGCTGGTCACACGTTGCTTGCGGCAGCAAGGGCGGCAAGACAGTGGGAACACCGGGGCCAGCGGCGGCTGAGGAAACGTCAGCCCCCGCCCCAGCGTTCAGCGGGGAAGGACGCCGGACGGTGCTCGGAGGCACATGCGCCCATTGCCGCCTGCCATGGCGCCCCGCGGCGGGAGCTCCGGGCTAGGCCCTCCGGCTGACCCGTTTCCCCGCGCCCGGCAGGCATCGGGCATCGCCGGGGCCTTGTCCTGATGCGGTCTGGCCCGCCGGCGGGCGGCGCAATCTGGGCAACCTGGACCCCCGGGCGGGATGGAGTGGGCGCCCCGCCCCTACAGCGCACGGGGCGCGCTGGCCCTGGGGGTAACGCTAGCCGGGCAGCCTGATCCGATGGGCTTCGAGAACCACATCCACGCTGCGAAGCCCATCCCGGGCCTCCTTGGGGATGGACCCGTCCACCTCGATGACGGCGACGGCGGTCCCGTCCTCCTTGTGGCGGGCAAGGCTCACGGACGCCACGTTCACATCGGATTCGGCCAGGATCGACGTAATCTTGGCCAGCACGCCGGGGACATCCTTGTGGCGCGTGAAAAGCATGCGTCCGCGGGGCCTGAAGTCCACATCGTAGGCGTCGAAGCTGGTCACCCGGGCGCCGTAATGGGGCGTGTACGTGCCCTCGATGACCGTCTCGCCGGCGCGGGTGCGAAATTGCAGGCGCAGATAGCTTGGGTCCTGTTCGGGCAGGGACCGGATGGCGACGGTCCAGCCCTTTTCCAGGGCGAGACCCGGCGCGTTGATCGCGTTGACTGGCGCCTCGCTGGCCACCTGGAGGGCGCCCACCAGCGAATGCACCTTCAGGGCCTCGATGTCAAGCCCGTCGCTGGCCGCCACCGTGAGTTGCTCCAGGGGATTGACCAGGGTTTGCACGGCGAAGCCGGCGAGGGCCTCGGCGAGCCCCGTCCAGGGGCGCATCTCGTCGCTCACTGCCGCCTGTGCGTTGACTGCCAGACCGGCGTCGCCCGTCTGGAGGAAGGCCAGCGTGCGCTCGATGGCCTGGGTGGCGGCCTTCAACTGTGCCTCCTTGGTGCTTGCACCGAGGTGGGGAGCAGCCACTACCTTGGGGTGCTTGGCCAGCCGCCAGTCCGTGGGGGGCTCCGAGGCCCAGACATCCAGTCCAGCCGCGTGCACCCGACCACCGTCCAATGCCGCCAGAAGGGCTTCTTCGTCCAGGAGGCCGCCACGGGCTGCGTTGACCACAATGGCCCCCGGCTTGATTCGTGCCAGCCGGTCGGCGTCCAGCAGGTTCTTCGTCTGGGGGGTGAGGGGTGTGTGGAAGCTGACGAAGTCGGCGCGCTCGACGCCAGCGTCAACCTCAACCCACTCCACGCCGAAGCTCTTGGCGGTGTCGTGGCTGACGTAGGGGTCGTAACCGATGACGGTCATTTCGAACGCCTGTGCCCGGCGGGCCATCATGCGCCCGATGCGGCCCAGGCCAACGATGAAGATGGTCTTGCCAGCCAGTTCGACGCCCTTGAGGCGCTTGCGGGCCCAGTCCTCGTTCTTCATCGCCGCGTCCGCCTCCGGCGTGCGTCGCGCGGCGGCCAGCATCAGGGCCCAAGCCTGCTCGGCGGCGCTGGTGATGTTGCCCGTGGGGGCGTTGAAGACCGCAACACCGTGGGCGGTCGCGGCCTCCAGGTCAACGTTGTCAACGCCCACGCCAGCGCGTCCGATGGCCCGCAGTTTGCCCGCCTTGGCCAGATCCTCCGCCGTGACTCGGGTGCCACTTCGCACGATCCACGCCTCGGCGTTGGCGATGGCGCCAGCGGAGCGGGCGGCGTCGGGGTTGTCGAAGGTCTCGACATCGTGCCCTGCGTCGCGCAGTTGGGCGAGCCCCTCCGGCGCAAGAGGATCGGTGACGATGATACGGGCCATTTGCGGCCGCCGAGCCCGGCGCCCTGCAAAAGCCGTCCGGTGATGAAAATCCGGCCAGAGCGCGCCTCTATCCCTGTCGCAAGGCGCCGCTAAGCTCTTCCAGGCGGCGCCGGGCGGTATCGTCGGGCGCTCCCTCGGAGAGCGTGGCCTGGCATAGCTCGAGGGCTGCGTCGGGGCGACCCAGGCGGCCGAGGCACATTGCCCGCTTCCAGGCCACGTCCGCCACACGGCCATCGTCGCCCACCTGGGCAAACAGCGCCTCGGCGGCCTCGTAGAGGTCCATGGCTCGGGGATAGTCGGCACGGTGGAACCAGATGTCTGCCTTCTCATCCTGAATCAGGCCCCACGTCCGGGCGCTGGCCACTTTGGCCTCGTCGAACAAATCGAGGGTGTCCATGTACAGGTTCTGGTAGCCCGCGTCGATCAGGTCGAATTCCCGCAAATCGAGGTTTTCCTCCAACAGTTTCAGCACGCGGTCCCGCTGGTCGGCGGCCAGCATGTGATGCATGGCCTCCAGACGACCCTCCAGGGTGCCTTTGCCAAGGTAGTGGTCGGCAAGTTTGCTGTGCAACCGTGCCTTGTCGTGCAAGAGACTGTAGAAGAAATTGCGAATGATTTCGTGCAGGGCGTATTCGTGGTCGAGGGCCTGGACCAGCAGCCGCCTTCGCAGCCGCAGAAGGACGCCCTGCGGGTTGCGGGACGACATCGCCAGGACATCAGCGTGCGTGAAGCTGCCCCGGAAGAGGCTCGCCAGGCCGAGGACGCGGCGCTCGTCGTCTTCCAGATGACCGTAGATTTCCCGCAGAAGGTACTCCTCCAGGTCCCGTTCCGGAACGCCGTCCAGCATGGCTTCGGCGTCTCCGCCTGCGGCCTTGACCGCTTCCACGAAGAGATTGAGGGCGAGGGGATGGCCGCCTACCTCGCTGCGCAGGCGAGGTAAGAGGTGCTCCGGGAGGGGCAGTTCCTTGCGCTGCAGGAATTCGCCCACGGCGTCGTCGTCTAGGCCGCGCAATTCAAGCAGTCGTACATGCCCGGCCGACGGGTTGTGGGCTGGCCGTTCGCGCGCCCCGACGACCAGCCTTCCGTGCCTCACGTGGTGGATGGCGTCGGTGAGGAAATCCTTGACCACCGGGTCTTCGATCTTGTGCACATCGTCCAAAACGACGGTGACGCTGGTCAGGTCGAGGGCCTCCAGGAGCAGGGCCCTCTTGTCCGCCGCGTCCGCCCCCTGCTCGACAGCCTCCAGGAGCTGGGTGTGGCCGTTTTGGGCGAGGAACAAGCCCAACCGGTTGGCGAGCCAGTTGAGGGACTCGACTCCCCGGAAGCTATGCCAGAAGACCGGATCGGCGCCGCGGGAGCGGGCAAATGTGGCCAGCAGGGAGGTCTTGCCGATGCCGGGCATGCCTTCGACGATCGCAACCGGGCGGTCGCCCTTGAGGCCCTCGAGTTCGACCGCGCGTCCGACGAATTCCTCCGGTTCAGGCAGGTGCATGACCAACCGCTGGACACCAGCATGCACGACCCGGCCCGAGCCCCGTTCATGCAGATCGACGCGAATCCCCTCGGCTGCGATGGTGACCTCGACGCGGTCGGCCACCAGTTGGTACAGCTTGACGTTCTTGCCGATGTAACTCCACTGGCTGGATACCAGATCCAATTTTTCCATCTGACGCAGCCGCCGCGCTACCTCGGTTTCCGCCAGCGACAGCAAGTCAGCGATCTTGCGCGGATACGTGGGTTCGACCGTGAGGAGGTTCAGGATGTCCTGGTTCGTGCGGTTGGCGAGAACCTTCAGGAGTTCCTCGACCATTGTCCGTGAGACCGGGTGGCGGTGCTTCAAGGCGTCGGTGCATCGTCGGCTGTTGGGAGCCCGGCGGCTTCAGGGTCGCCGTGGGTTGGCGGGCGGCTGGGCTTGCGCCGGGTTGCGCACGATGCGGACCACGGTACGCTTGCCTGGCTGGGGCGTCGGCGTGGCTGACTGAACGCCTCGGCCGGAGGGGCCTGCGGGTGCGTCGGCGCGTGGGGCCGCCGCCAAGGGAGGCGTCGGCTGGCGCGCCACGGCAAGGCTTGTCGTCTCTTCTGGCAGGGCGTGGCCGGCCCACCCAATGGCAACGACGGCGGCGAACCCGAGGTAGACGGCTGGCTGCCAGGAAACCACGTTCATTCCCACCAGTGTGCCCAATGAGTTGTGGAAACCAACGATGAACGCGGAGGTAGCCAGAGCAACGAAGACGGCACCAGCGCGCCAAATGGTGCGCGTTGCCGGCGTGGGCCCTGCTGCCTGGACCATGCGCGCGGTGAGTAACAGCAGGATGCCCACCGCCGCCAAGGGATGGGAAAAGAACATGACGGCGCGCCAGAAATAGAAGTAGCCGGGCAGCGAGTCGGGTCCCGCGCCTTCGGCGGAGGCTTCCGTCTCGTCCGCGCCGCCGCCGGTGTAAGTGTTGGCCCACCAATCCTCGTTGTCTCCTTGTGGGTCGGATTCGACGTAGTGAACGCCCCACGGGTAGACATCCAGGCTGAGTACGCTGGCTCCGAGCGCGTTGAAGCCGAGGCCGAACCAGGGAAGGAATTGCGCTAGGACGAGCACGGCCAGTGCGATGTCGCGGACCGGCTGGCGTGTTCGTGGGTCTGGTGCGGCCTCCATGGACTCCAGGTACCAGGGCCGGGCCTCTTCATGTTTTCTCGGCTGCCCGGCTACGCCGCCTCGGCGCCAAGCTCGACCGCGGGCAGCGGTATGCGCTCAACCTCAAGCCGGTCGGCGGTGGGGTAGACTTCGCTGATCCAGCCAGTCAGTCCCAGCACCTCGAACTGTTGCTCTTCGGCGAGCACTTCGGCGACCGACGGCGCCGTTTCGATGCGGCCGTCGATGACCACCAGCCAGTCGGCGGGCACTTCGTAGTCCTCCCGCAGGCGTTCGGCCAGTTCGCCGGGGCGGCCGTCGGCGGGAACGAGCACGCCGTACAGCAGCGTGCCCTCCTCGGATTGCTCTTCAAACGGCCGGGCGACGTTGCCGGCGCGGCGGCGTAGGCGTTGCATGAGCTGGATGGCGTCCTTGTAGGGACTGGAACAGAAGTGGACCGAGAAATCCCCGCGGGGGCCGCCGTGGTCCGCCTTCCAGGCCGCGAGGACGGTGGCGGCCGTTTCACGGCTGCCGGCGACGCACTGGCTCTCGTCGTTGCGCAATTCGAAGCCGCGCCCCCGGAGTGCCTTCACGTTGGGGTCGGAAAACTCCAATTCGTTCATGTTGAGGCCGTGGGCGCCGACCGCCTCCAGGTAGCGGGCTAGTGCCAGAATTTCAGCCTGCTTGTCCGGCACGCAGGGAATTTCAACCATCGTTGTCAGGCCCACGCGGATGGCCTCCCGGATGGCGGCGTCATGCCACGAGTTGGGCATGTCCGCGTATTCGGCCAGTTCCGGATGGAAGCGAATCTCATCCAGGCCAGCTTCCTTCAGGCGGGCAATCCAGGCGGTATCGAACTCGCAACTGGTGTAGAGGTGGAGATGGAAATCGGGCCCGAAGTGGGCCTTCATGCGTCGGCACAGATCAACGACCCGGTCGGGTACCACCATGGGGTCCCCGCCGGTGATCCCGGCCCCCTTCGCATCGATCAGTTCCGCCTCGTCGATCATGGCAGCCCAATCCCCGATGTGCACCGGGCGCTCGTTGGCGTACACCACGTCCCTGTACATTTTGTCCCGCGAAACGGGGCAGTAAAAGCACTCCTTGTCGCACAAGCCGGTCACGAACAGGACCAGCTTGGCGCCCTCCCGGCACTGCATGCAGCCCACTGGCAGGACCCCAAGGTGGCGGCTGCCGGCGTATTTTTCGCTCGCCGTCGGTCGCACGACCGGAAGTTCGGGGCCGCCAAGGGGATGGGCCATGGTGGTTCCGACGGGACCGGCTATGAAAGGGTTGTGTGGCGGGTGGCGCAGGGCTCCTCCGCGCCCCACGGGGGCCGGCTGTTTGCCTCCCAGGTCGCCAAGCCTGGGCCGAAACGTCCTCCGTCGCCAGGTCGGGGGCATGGGAGGCTCCCGCACCGTGGGGCCACGACTGGGCCGGGCCGGCGCCATTTTTTTATGTTCATTGTGCGATGCAACTTGCCATGCGTCGCGCGGTCCTGATGGTATCGCTGCTTGCCTTCGGCGTGTTTTCTGCCCCCGCCGCGGCGATGGCCATCGCCGAATACAGCGGTAACCTCCTGCTGGGCATTGACTACTACGAAGACTACTACGGGTGCCGGTTCCGTTCCCGCTGCGCGGACATGACCGACATCGGCCTGCACGACATCGACATCCGTGACGGGTTGGCGCGGGCCCCGCCGGGCGTCCAGGTACGCTTCGACCTGGGAGATACCGGCGACTATCACGGCGCCCAGTTCAGCGAGTGGAAGGTGTGCCAATACAATCAATACGACCAGTTGCTCCAGTGCGCCTTCGGCCAGCAAAACGGCGCATTCGGGCGAGTCCACCCCGACACAACGGGAATGCGGGTCATCCTGCTGCAGGGCGTTGCCCGGGAATACACGATGTTCCTCTGGCATTTCTGAGGCACGCTGCTGGCCCCCCCCCTGAGCCGGGCATGAGGGAGTTTAGCAGGTGGGGGGCAGCTGGTTCTGGGGTTCGCACATGAGCAGCTTGATGTGCACGGGCTCCACGGTGCCGCAGGCTGGGCTGGACTCCGTTCCAGGGCGACCCCTTACCGGCCCGGCGCCCCGAACGCAACGTGTTTGCCCCGCACGCGCCTGCTTGTCGTGATGGACCCGGAAATCCGCCTGGGCATCAGCGCTTGCCTGCTGGGCCAGCGGGTCCGGTTCGATGGTACCCACAAGCGGGACGACTTTCTGACCGACACACTGGGGCCACACGTCACGTGGGTGCCGGTCTGCCCCGAGGAGGAGGTGGGGATGGGCACGCCACGGGAGGCGGTCCGACTGGTGGGGGCCCCTGGCGACGAGCCGCGGATGGTGGGCTTCAACAGTGGCGATGACTGGACCCATCGGATGAACAAGTACAGCGCCTCGCGGGTGGCCAAGCTGCGCGGGGAGGCGTTGCACGGTTACGTCTTCAAGAAGGACAGTCCCTCTTGTGGCCTGTTTCGCGTCAAGATTCACAACGGCGACGGGCCGCCGCGCCGCGATGGGCGTGGCTTGTTCGCGGCGACCCTCACCGAGGCGTTCCCGCTGCTGCCAGTGGAGGAAGAGGGGCGCCTGCGGGACCCAGGGCTGCGCGAACACTTCCTTGACCGCGTGTTTGCCTACGCGCGCTGGACCGGGTTTCTGGAAACCAATCCCAAGCCGGCGGATCTGGTGTCGTTCCATGCGAACCACAAGGCGACCCTGATGGCCCACGAGCCCGACGCGGTGGCCCGCCTGGGCCGGCTCGTGGCGCAGGCTGGCGTTGCCGCACGGGAGCCGGCCGCATGGGCGGACCTGCTGGACCATTACGCCGCCGGGTTCCTGGAGGCCCTAGGCACCGCCGCCACGGCCAGTCGGCACGCCAATGTGCTGTGGCACCTGGCCGGCTACCTGCGCGACCACGCCACGGACGGGGACAGGCAGGAACTGGATGGCGTCATCGAACAATACCGCGACGGCCTCGTTCCCCTGGTTGTCCCCATGACGCTGCTGCGCCACCACGTTCGCCGGGCGGATGTGGCCCCGTGGCTGCGCGACCAGACGTACCTGAACCCCTACCCTCGCGAGCTTCGCCTGCGCAACCACGTGTAAGCAAGCCCGCAGCGCAAGCCCTTCACGGCCAGTGCCGGGTCTGGGTGTCGTGCGGGTTCTCGTGACAGGTGCCACAGGCTACGTGGGCGGACGGCTGGTTCCCCGACTGCTGGAACAGGGCCACAAGGTGCGGGTGCTGGTTCGTGACCCGTCCCGCGTGGCAGGCCGATCCTGGTCCAACCAGGTGGAGGTGGTCAGGGGTGATCTGCTCGACCGTGACAGCCTCAAGGGTTGCGCTGAAGGCTGCGGCGCTGCGTACTACCTGGTGCACGCCATGGGCGCCGGGTCGGGCTTTGCTGACCGAGACATTCGAGCCGCGTCCAACTTCGTCGCGGTCGCCCCGCACCTGACCCACTGCATCTACCTAGGCGGCCTGATGCCCGCAGCGGCTCCCAGCGAGCATCTGCGCAGCCGTGCCGAAACCGGCGAGGTGCTGGCCAGCCGGCTGCCCACGACAGAATTTCGCGCGGGGCCCATTGTTGGCAGCGGCTCCCTGTCCTTCGAGATGGTTCGGTACCTGACCGAACGGCTGCCGGTCATGGTGGCCCCGCGCTGGATTGACAACCAAATCCAGCCCATTGCAATTCGCGACATCCTGGATTATCTCGTCGCCGCCCTGAGCATGGGGCCCAGCGGCATCATTGAGGTCGGCGGGGAGCGCCTGACGTTTCGTGACATGATGCTGGGTTACGCCGCCGAACGCAAGCTCGCCCGCCGCATCGTCCCCGTGCCGGTGCTGACCCCCCACCTGTCGGGACTGTGGGTCCAGTTGGTGACTCCCATCCCGAACCGCTCGGCGATTCCCCTGATCCAGGGCATCACGGAACCCCTGGTCGCCAACCCCGAGCGGGCCCGCGCCCTGTTTCCAGACATCCATCCGATGCCCTACCGGCAGGCGGTCCGGCGGGCCTTGGCCAAGGTCGACGCCGGAGAAGTGGAGACCCAGTGGAGCGGCGCCTTGGCCGGCCATCCGGCCCATGTGCTGGAGGAGCGCGAGGGGCTGGTCCGCGAGGTCCGGAGCCGCCATGTCGCCGCGCCCCCCGAGGTCGTCTACCATGTCATCGCGTCACTTGGCGGCAACACGGGTTGGCTGGCCTGGAACTGGGCCTGGACGCTGCGGGGCCGCATGGACCGCGTCGTCGGCGGGCCGGGTCTGCGCAGGGGAAGGCGACATCCCCACGACTTGCGTCCCGGTGAAGCGGTCGATTTCTGGCGGGTGGAAGCCGCCGAGCCGCCGCGGCTGCTGCGCCTGAGGGCAGAAATGAAACTGCCGGGCCGTGCCTGGCTGCAATGGGAACTGGAGGCCGACGAAGGGGGCACCCGGCTGGATCAGGTAGCCCTTTTTGCACCCAAGGGCCTGGCGGGCCACCTGTACTGGAATGCCCTCCACCCCGTCCACGGTCGCATCTTCAGCGACTTGGCCCTGGCCGTTGCCCAGACGGCAGAGAAGGACGCCCGGAAGGCCGCCACGGCCGGCCATACGGCTAAATAAGGCACCCTCGTCGGCCGCCTTGGACCTGGATCCTGGCGATCGTTACGACGCCACCGTCCGGGCCCGCAATTTGAGGTCTATCCATGGCACGTATGCACGCTCGCCGCCGAGGCTCGTCCGGTTCCGACCGCCCCATCCGGGATGAGGCCCCCTCCTGGGTCGCTGTCCTCCCCCGTGAGGTCGAGGCCAAGGTCGTCGAACTCGCCAAGGCCGGCGTCCAGCCCGCCGTCATCGGCGTCCAGCTGCGCGACAGCATGGGTGTCCCGGACGTCAAGCAGTTGACCGGCAAGAGGGTCACCGAGATCATTGCCGAGAACAACCTGTCCCCCAACGTCCCCCAGGACCTCAAGAACCTGATCAACCGCGCCATCAGCCTGATGGAGCACGTGCAGACCCACCGCAAGGACCTGCACAACCGCCGCGGCCTGGAGCTCATCGAGGCCCGCATCCGCCGCCTGGCGAAGTACTACAAGCGCACCGGTGCCCTGGCTGCGAACTGGAAGTACACGCGCGGTGGCGCTAGGCTGTTGGTGGACTAAGCCCGAAGGGCTTCGTCCAACAGGCAATTGACGCCAACGGGACCGCGGGTTGCTTGCGGCCCGTGCTCCCGGTCGCGCCGCGGCCCGCCTTTCCTTTTTCCTCGATCCCTTTTCATCATCGATCCTTGCCGAGTCAGCGATGAGCCTCCACGATGCGGCCGAACGCGCCGCCGCCGTCATCCGCGCCATGCCCCCGGGCACCCGCTGGTTTCTCGCCACCGACGTCGATGCCGACGGGCTGGCGGCGGCCGCGGTCATGGCCAAGGCGCTGCATCGGGCGGGGTACGGGTACACGGTGCGCGCCAGCCGGGACAAGAGTCTGGAGGGGCTCCTGTCGGTGCTCGACCAGGCGGCCGACGGGTATGTGTACCTGGACAAGGCGTCGGCCCACGCGGCGGCGATCGCCGAGCGCGGCGCCCAAGGCGAGCCCGGGCGGCCGATCCTGATCATCGACCATCACAACCTGCCCCGAAAGGAATTCGGGACCCACTCTGGCCCCGTGGTGATGGTCAATCCCCGGGCCGAAGGGCTCGACGGCAGCCAGGACGCCTGCGCCAGCACGACGGCGCTTGCCGTGGCGCTGGCGCTTGGTGGTGAGCGCAACCTGGATCTCGGGCCCAGCTCGCTGGTGGGCGCCATCGGTGATTGGCAGCACGTTCGCGGCTGGCAGGGTTGGAACGCCGAGATCGTTGAACGGTGCCTGGCCGTGGGGCATTTGGTTGAGAAGCCGGCGCCGCGGCTGGGGGGCGGCCCTCTGGCATCCGCCGTTGCTCGTTACAAGCATGTTCCCGTGGAGGGGCTCACCGGGGACATCGCCGGGGCGGCGGCGTTCCTTGAGGCCCTGAAAATCAACCCGGAGGATTCCATCGATAGCCTTGATGACGATGGCTTGACGCGGCTGATGAGCGCGCTGGCAGCGCGGCAGTTGGCGGCGGGGGCTTCCACGGAGGATGTGCTTCGGCTGGTGGGTGCCCTGCAGATGCATGCCCAGTTGCAACTCAGCCTGAGGGCCATCTTTGGCATCGTTGACGCCTGCGGCCGGGAGGGGCGGTCGGGCCTCGGGTTGGCGTTCCTGATGGGCGATCGGGAGGCAGCGCGTGGCGCACGCAGCGTGTATTCTGATTACCGCCGGGCCATCCGCGCGGGTCTGCTTCGCCTCCAGGCGCAGGGCACCACGCGGCTGCGGGCTTTGCAGTGGGCGTGGACCGACCGGCCCGAATACACGGGGATGGTGGCAGGTTTGGGCATCAATCATGTCCTGGCGGACGTGTCGGTGCCCGTCATCATGTTGGCTAGGCGGGAGGATGGCCAGGTGCAGGTGAGCCACCGTGGCGAGGCCCACATGGTGGATGCCGGCTTGGATCTCGGGGCGGCCGTGGCGCCGGCGGCGCACGCGGTGGGTGGCGAAGGAGGTGGCCACCCGGTGGCCGCGGGGGCCGTGATCCCTGAAGCGGGCGTCGATGCGTACCTGGCTGCACTTGATGCGGCGCTGGTGGCGCAAGGCTACGCCGCGGGGTAGCTTCGCGGCCGCGTAGGTTCGGGGCGGCGGGGTAGGTTAGCGGCGCCGCGGCCGGTCCACACAACCGTTTTGGAGGCCATCGGGTGTGCCCCCCGCATGAAGATTCACCGTGCTACCTGCCTGGTCCCCCTGATCATCGCAATTCTTGCCGGTTGCATTGGAAATGATACTACCGCGCCCGACGCCGTCGACCCTGCCCGTGATCCCGCATCCCCCCACTTCAGGCCGAATGTGGTCGTGGCGCTGCTGGACAGCGGCATCAACCCCTATCACGCCGAATTCGCCGAGCACTATGAAGTGGACGACCCGGCGCAGTACATTCCCGGCTACCCCGGCGCCGAGGTGCTGGACTTGTCGCCGTGGACGGCTGGGAGCTTCAACCGCGACGACGCCGACGAAGAGGTGTGGTCCAACACGCGGGCGGAAACCCTGTACCGGGTCGCCGGTTCGAAAATCGTGGGGCTCATCTCGTTCTTGGGCGACGGCGGGTTGCCCGGGGGCGGCCATGGGACCATGACGGCGAGCCGGGCGGCGGCCAACACCATCTCGGTGGGCGGCAACGCGACGCGCCTCGTGGTGATTCAGGGCACCAGCCTGGAGGCCATCCGGTGGGCTGCGGACCAGGACTGGATTGACATCATCAGCATCAGCAGCGGCATCAGCCTAGGCGGGGTGGCGCCTGGCGCCGCAAACGCCCACAACCAGGCGGGCATCGAGGCGTTCCAGTACGCAGCCCACCGCAAGCCGATGTTTGCCTCCAGCGGCAACGGCTTGGGCAACGTCGGCGTGGCGGGTTTCCCGGCATGGACTCGCGGCCCCAGCGGCGCTCCCGATGTGATCAGCGTTGGCGCCAACGAGAACGGTCGCATGACGGTGTGGCACAACTTCCACCCCTACATCGTCGGCGACGGGTGCGCGAATCCCCGGGCCAGGGACGACTCTGCCGAGGCGGTCAGCGATTCGGGGGGAGGGACCAGCAGTGCGACGCCGTTTAGCGCTGGGACCGGCGCGGCCATTTTGCTGGAGGCCCGCTACCTGTTGGGGGATGGCCATGTGGGGCCCCGCGTGGCCGACAACGCCGTGGACTCGTTCACGGGTTGGGACAGCCTCAGTCCGGCTGACGGCCGCATTATCCTTGCCATGGGTGACCCCGGTTTGCGTGATATCACGACCGGGCCGCTGGCCGACGGCGTGTTCACCCAGCAGGAATTCAAGGATGTGCTGTACCACACGGCCCTCAGCGAGGGTTCGGAGGATGCGTCGGATGGCGAACCATGCAGCACGATCTACGCAGGCACCGTTGACGGGGACGACGTGCCCTACGAGGCGCGTGTCCAGTACCAGGGTTATGGCGAAGTCAACGCCGACGCCGCCGACGTGGCCAAGCAGGTCCTGCGGGGCGAAGTGGAACTGCCCGTGCGGCCGGAGGACGACGCGTGGTACGAGCGCTATCACGGGTTCAGGACTGCAACGTACCTTGGCTAGGCGGGGACCCCGCCCGAGATGGCCGCCATGACCGCCGTGACGCCAGCGGCCGGAGGTCTCACTGGGTCGAAGACCCGGGGCTCGAGTTGGACGACGACATTCACGCGGCCACCGGACCGGGCCGTGGTGCGTCTCCGTGCTGCGTCTCCGTGCTGCGTCTCCGTGGTGCGTCACCGGCCATGGGGCGCAGGGCGCGCCCTTCAAGCAGAGAGAATCCGTGGCGGCACCGTGGTCAACCACGGCACCCTCCGCATCGCCTTCCCCAGCACGGCCGAGGCCAGCGATGCGGCCGCAGCACTAGCCCCCGACGACGACGGGGCCATCCAGCACCACACGGAGGGCCAGCTCCTCATTATCCAGGCCGAGAGTGCCTCCATCATGGGACTCCTGCGCAGTCTGGATGACGCGCTGACGTGCCTTCGGGTCTTGGAGGGCGCTGACGAGCAGGCGGTAGCCGAACGACGGCGACCCTAGCGGCGGGCGCCTGGCGGGCGTGGTCCTGCTAGGGAAGCCGGATGAAGCTGTCTGTGAAGGCGCCGTCGATGACGCTCAGGAGGTAGGCCTGCGCCCTGGCGGAGCCCACGATCTGTTCGGCAACACTGCCCGGGGCCAGCTCCACGTACCCTGCGCCGCCGTAGGCGGCGCCGGCCGACGTATTGGTGTACCAGATGGCGTGGCCGGCGTCCCCCGGCTGGTACTCGGTGAAGTCACCGGCGAAGGTGGTCGGCGCCAGGCCGGCCCCGGCGATCCGGAAAGCACCCACATCGTCCATGCGGAACGACATGTCCATGGCGAGGCCAACGGGCGTCGTCGCCCACGGGTCAAGGCTCACTCCGCCTGCGTGAACGGGCAGGCCGGCTGCGCCCAGGACCTCCCGGCGCTCGTCGTCGGGCACCAAGGTGTCCCACTTGTAGAAGGTGAGGGACGCCTTGGGGCCGGTGGCGTTGGCTGGCGCCTCGACGCCGGTCCAGATGCTGCCGTACGTGATGTCCGCGATGGTACCGTTGAGGCCTTCGCCCGCGGCGCACGAGAAGGCCTCGATGCCAAGGATCCCTTCCATGCGCGGGTCCGGGGGCAGCATGGCCCGGATGGCGTCGGGCACGGCCGCGGTGAACCCTTCGGCGAGGTGTGGCTGCACGGCGTCGGCGGGAACGGGCACAATCGCGATGGCCATCTGGCAATCGCTGAGGCCCCATGCAAGCTCCTGGACGGCCGGCGCGGCGTGTCCGCCGATGGTTTGCGCGTCGTCGGGTTCATCCTCGCTGATGCAGCCTGCCAGCAATGCCAGGGCAAGGATGCTGGGCATCATCCACCGGAAAGTCATGCATCGAGACGAGCGCCGCGCGGCCATGAACGTTTGGGCCACCGGCCGGCTGGGGCGACGCGGGGAACAAAAAGCCTTGAGCATGGAGTGCGTGGAAATCAACATGCACCGATGGGCCGCTTGCGTGACGCTTGCATCTCTCCTGTTGGCGGGTTGCAGCAGCCCCGCCTCCGATCTTGATGACAACCTGGCTGCCGGAGCTCCCGACGCAGCCCCGCCAGTCGTGGATGCCTTCTCCATGCCCGTTTCCGCGTCCGACTGCCTGGAGCTGGGCGTCGTCATCCTGGTCAGCATGGCCCATGCCCAATCCCAGCTTCCGGAAGGCTTCGTGGCCGCCGACGCGCAGGCCTTCTTTGGCTCACCCACCCCCTTCAACCGCGCCGCGGTGTTCCTGACCAACACCCGCTGTGACACGACCGATCTCGCCGAGGCCGGCCTGACGGAGGCCCTGGTAGGCATCACCATCGAGGACCCCGGATTGCCCGCCAACGGAACCGCCACGGTCCACTTCTACGAACCTGCCCGTGGAACCGACACACCCGCCATGCGGCTCTTGATGGACCGCGTCGGCTGGGCCACGCAGGCGGACTCCATTCAATCCACCGCGGCCTTCGTGCCCCTCGTTCAGGGCTCCGGCGTCGTGAGCAACAACGGCACCGCCGTCTACGACATGGCCGTTCGCGCGTCCCCCATGCCAGCCACCTTCAGCGGCACCTACCGTTGGTGGCAGCAGACCCCCCTCGGAGTGGGCTTGTTTGATTACACGCTGAGCGTCGACGGCTACATCGGTCACGCCACGTGCAACATCGCCCCCGGCGCGGTGGCAGCCAGGGCCGCTGGTACCACCACCTGCACGGACGCCAACTCGGTCGGAGTCATTGCCCCGGGCCTCTCCTTCGAAGGCGGCTTCCAGTGGCTTGGGCTGGTGTAGGCGGCCAGCCAGGCTGACCGGGCCCGCGGCGCCCCGCCGAGGACAGCCGTTAAACGAGCCCTCCGAGTGGGCGGCCCAGCCATGCTGGACATCAAGCTCTTGCGCGAAACGCCCGAAGTGGTCAAAGCCGACCTGCGCAAGCGCGGGTGGGATCCAGCCCTGGTAGATCACTTCATCAAATGGGACAACACCTGGCGTGCCGCATCCACAGAAATCAATGAAGCCCGGGCGGAGAGGAACGCCGTGGCCAAGGCTTATGGTCCTTTAATGGGCCGTTTCAAAAAGTTTGACAACTTGGCAACCGCTCTTCAGGCGAACATATCCGTCGTGAATAGCTACCTCCAATTCAACAAGGAAGCCGGGCCCGTGGCGAGATGGCTAATGGCAAACCGAAAGCGACGTGCGGCGATGCTGGCTGCCGTGGATTTCTGCGTTGCATTCGCCCGCGTCGGTGAAGCCGCGAAGGCCTACGATGAGCAGTTTCACCAGTTCTTCCAGGCGGTGGGAAAGGACCGCGGCGTGGCCTTGCAGCGCTCGGACGACGGTTTGTTTGCTAGCCTAGACGAAAAACTTGAGCACGCAGAAACGCTGCGCCTGAATTGCGTCGACTATGCGTCAATCAAAAAACCGACCGAGGAACAAATAAATCGTCACATACAAAATATCCTTTCCAGTCCGCTGTGGCCTGCCGACGATCTTTGGACGCTCATTTCAGAAATCCGTGCTCGCCACGATGCGCCCCACGACCTTGCAAGTTCCACGACTGCGCGTGTAAAGGACCTGGATAGAACACTTGCAGAGTCGCAGCGTGAGTGGTGGGCCATCCGGCGACGCCTTCCAAACATCATGCACGACTCTGTGCCTGTGGGGAAGGATGATCGTGACAATGTGCCGATTAAGTTCGAAGGAACCGCCCGCGTGCACGATTTCCCGGCGGTCAGCCACGTGGACCTCCTCGAAAGCCTTGACGTGGCGGATCTCGAACGCGCTGCCCGCGCCGCAGGGGCGCGGTTCGTCTACCTGAAGGGCGACTTGGTTCTCCTGGCCAAGGCGCTGGAGTTCTTCGCGCTCACCAAGCTGACCGGCAAGGGTTTCACCCCCGTAGAACCGCCGTTCATGCTGCGCCGGGAGGCCATCGAGGGAGCCGTGGACCTGTCCGACTTCGAGGACGTGATCTACAAGGTCGAGGCCGGGGCGGGGGCTGGAAAAGACGATGCCCCGGAGCTGTTCCTGATCGCCACCAGCGAGCACCCTCTGGCGGCGCTGCACATGGGCGAGATCTTCGAGGACGCCCAGCTTCCCCTGCGCTACGCTGGCGTTAGCCCGTGCTTCCGCAAGGAGGCCGGCGCCCACGGCAAAGACACCAAGGGCATCTTTCGGGTCCACCAGTTCAGCAAGGTCGAGCAATTCGTTTACTGTACGGCTGAGGACTCCTGGGCCATCCACGAGGAACTCATTGCCAACGCCGAGGAGATTTACCGGGAACTCGGCATTCCGTACCGCGTCGTCAACATCTGTACCGGCGATCTGGGCACCGTGGCGGCCAAGAAATACGACATCGAGGCGTGGATGCCGGTGCAGGGCGCCTACCGCGAGGTGGTGAGTTGCTCCAACTGCACCGACTACCAGGCTCGGCGCTACAATACCCGCCACCGCAAAGCCCCGGGCGAGCCCACATCGTTCGTTCACACCCTCAACTCGACGGCGGTCGCGGTCCAGCGCACACTCGTGGCCATCCTGGAGAACTTCCAGCAAGCCGATGGTTCGGTGATGATTCCCGAGCCGCTGCGCCAGTACCTGGGTGGCCGTGACCGGATCCGTCCCGCCGTGGCCCCCCGGGCCGCTGAGCCCGACGAGGCGGCCGGTGAGCCGGAAGCAGTTGCTCAAGCCTCCAAGCCCGCACCGCCTTCATCCTAGCCCGCGGCATCACGGCCGGTACCCGCGGGGGGCCCACGTCGGCGCCTGCTTCCGGCTTGCAACGTCCCGCGTGCAGCCTCGGGGTTGCCCCACGCACCCCGCTCCCAGCGTTGCGCAGGCGCCAGCCGGCGGGTGCAAGTGAGGCCACGATCGGGGTTCTAGTGAAGGAACGTGATGATTGCCCCAGCCGACCTGGTTCGGCGTGAGGATTGAACATGAACAAACACACGATCGCATGGACTACCGTCGCTTTCTTGGCGGCGACGCTCGTTCCGGCGGCTCCCGCGGCTGCCGATGGAATCGACGGCGATTGCCGCGGCTATGATGTCTTTGGACTGGAAGTTGGCGGCGGCTTGCCGACCACGGGCCTCCTGCGCCTCGCTTGCCTCTCGGCACGCGCAGAATGCATCGACGACGATGTGGGCGAGGTTTGCAGGGCCGGGGCCGGGGTTACCTCCATCATTGGCGCTGGTTTCTGCCACCGCCCGGCAGGACCCCTGCCGCCACCGGCCGCTGCCGCCTGTGGCGGTGCCCTCGACACAGCCGGCGCTCTGCTGGCCTTCACGGGATGCACGGATACGGTCCCGGTGGGCGACCACCGAATCGTGCCGGGTGGATTTGCAAGGGTGCGCCAGACCGACGATGGCATCATCGTGATCCAGGTGGTCGCCGACTGCGGCCAATGGGATGGTCAATGCACCTTCACGGTCCTGCCCGACGGACGCACCCTGCAAAGTTGCAACTAGAAACCGCTGCGGGCAACGGCGCAACCCCCGCCCGCGCCCCGGTTGGCATTTCTCCTTCGCCTTCCATCTCTGGCTTTTTGTCGGGCCCTATCGGATTCGTGGGTCGGGTGCGGGTACGGCTCGGGGCGCTGGCCGACGCTGGGTTCAGGAATTCGGCGCCGGTGCCGATCGGGGCCGCGGAGGCTCAGGACCGGGAGCCCAAGTCGCGCCGCATCGGCTTGTTGCGCTCGAACAACTCAAGCTCCTGGAGGTACCGCCGTCGCTTGACGAGGGCTGCCTTGACGGCATCAAGGACGTGCGCCTCGTTGAACGGCTTGACGAAGAAATTCTGGATTTCGGCTTCCTCGAGCGCTCGGGTGGCCGCGGCCAGTTGCGGGTAGGCGGTCATCAGGATGCGGGGTACACCGGGCTTGAGTTCACGCGCCTGCGTCAGGAATTCAAGCCCATCCATGCCGGGCATCTTGTAGTCCGACAGGACCACATCGATGTCCTCTGCGGCGAGGATTTTGAGGCCCGCGGCGCCCGATGTTGCAGTGCGGATCTGCGCGCCTTGCATGCTTGATTCAAACAGGCTGGCGAGGCCGTCGAGGATATCCTGTTCGTCGTCAATGATCAGGATGGAGTCGACGCGCGGGCGCAGGTCGCTAAGCTTGGACATGATGCCTCGGTGGCGGGGCCAAGGGAACTTGTCCCCGGCCTTGTCTTTAAACCCTCGGCCAGGGGGGCGTCGCTTGCTTCTGGGAACCACCCGGCCGCGGGGCCGCCAGGCTGGTGAGGCCGCTAGGCTGGTGAGGCCGCCCAGGTGGAAACGGTCCAGGCCCGATCGATGGCCTTCAGATCATGGCCCGGAGGCGCTTGACCCGCTCCTCGGTGGACGGGTGGGTGCTGAACATCTTGCTCATCGCACCGCCCCGGAAGGGGTTGACGATGAACAGGCTCGCCGTGGACACGTTGGCGTCCCGATCGGACAGGGGGTGGCCCTTGGCGATGTGCTCCATCTTCTCCAGGGCCTGGGCAAGCGCCCAGGGTTTGCCACTGATCTGGGCGCCAACGGCGTCCGCCTTGAATTCACGCTGGCGGCTGATGGCCATCTGCACGACGATGGCCACGATGGGAGCCAGGATCATGAACGCCACACCGAGCACCATGGTCACCGGGTTGCGGTTCTCGCCGCCGCCACCGAACAGGGCACCCCAGAACAACATGCGCGCCGCGAAGGTGATGGCGCCAGCAACGGTGGCCGCGAGGCTCATGATGAGCATGTCGCGGTCCTTGATGTGGGCAATCTCGTGAGCCATGACGCCCTCCAGTTCGTCGTCGTTGAGCATCCGCATGATGCCCTCCGTGGCTGCGACAACGGCGTGCTTGGGGTTGCGGCCAGTGGCAAAGGCGTTGGGGACAGCCATCGGAATGATGGCAACCTGGGGCATGGGTAGCCCAGCCTGGCGGCGCACCCGGTCAACGATGGCGTAGAGGCGGGGGGCCTCGTTGGGGCCCACGATCTTCGCCTTGTAGCTCCACAGGACGAACTTGTGGCTCCAGAAGTACATGCCCAGGTTCAACGCCGCGGCAAACAAGCCGAAGAGAACCATGGCGCTGATCGGGTCGTTGGCATAGCCGTAACCTGCCAACACCCAACCCCCGATCATGAACAGGCCAGTCAGGCCTCCCATTAGCAGCACGGTGCGAAAGGAGCTTCCCATGGAGGACACGCTCCGGCGTGAGCATGCGGATAAAAAGGCCTTGCGGAGGCATCGCTCGTGGCTAGGTGGTGCGGTGGGCGCGGCCGGGCAGGAAACGCTCCAGTGCTTCGAGAACGGCCTTGGGCTCCGGTCGGCGCAGCCAGCGTGCAGGGGGCTGATCGCAACTGTCCGGGTGCGCGGCGCTGCACAAGACGAGGCGGGGCACGCCCCGCAGGAGTCCGCCGGCGTCATCCAGGAAGTCCACGCCGCCGCCGTCGGGCAGGTGTTCGTTGACCACCACCACGTCCACGGGCCGGTCCTCCAGCAACTGGATGGCCTCGCGCCCGGTGGCCGCGGACCACACCATGAGGTCATCGAGGTGCGCCGACAAGTAGTCCGTCAGGGTTTGCCTGGCCCCGGCTTCTCCCTCGACGACGAGCACCGCGTTCGGGTTGCCGGGGGCGGACAGAAGCATGGTGCGCCGTACAATCCCCAAGTTACCAAAGGTGTGCCGGAAGGGGCATCATGGTGACAAGGTGGTTTCCTCCCCCAGCGTACAAGGTTAGGTCTTGGGGGGCGTACAAGTGCACGGTGCCACGCGGCCGAGTGGCGGCGAGCATGCCAGCCGAGGCACGGGACTCTGCCGGATTTCGACTCGTCGTGGTCATCTTCACCGGGCTATCCTACGCGGCCCTTGGCACGCCCGGCGCCCGACCCTGGATGGCCGTCGGGTTGCTGGGGGTAGGGGCGGCGTATGCGTTGCTGTGGTTGCTTCCCGCCTGGCGCTCCGTGGCGTGGCGTCAGCCAGCGGTGTCGGCTGCCGCCGATGGCTTGCTCATCCTGGTATGGGTGCAGGTTACGGGCGGGTTTGGGTCGCCTTTCTTCGTGCTTTGGTTCGTGGCTGCTGCCAGTCTGCTGGGCTGGAACTGGAGGCCGGCGGTTCTTGCAAGCGGAGCCTTTGCCTCCAGCTATCTGCTGCTTTTGGCGTTGCGAGGTGAGCTGCTTTCCAACGCAGCACCCGCCTTGGCACGTGCCGGCTTTATCGTGTTGGTGGCCGGTTTGGCTGGCCGCTGGGTGGCGGGGCCATCGGAGGCATCGCCGCTGCGCCTGCCGCGGACGCTGCGGCGGCTGGGCGCTGAAACCACCACGACCGGCGTGGCCCATGTGGTGGTCGGTGCCGCGGCTACCCTTCCGGGGGCGCGCGCAGCCGCGCTGCACCTCGCGCCGGTGGATGACCTTCGCACGGGCTTGGGGCCGCTGCGTTGTGCTGCCGCCCACGAATTGGCGCCCGGCGCCGAGCAGGCCCTGGCCCGGCTGTACTGGAACCGCCGCGAACGGGGCCTGGACGGATTCCGGCTGCTGGCGGCGCCAGGAGCGGAGCCGGACTTGGACGAGGCGGCGGCCGGCTGGGTCCTGGGGGTGCCTGTACACGAGGCGGAGCACGTGGTCGGTGTCCTCAGCATGGTTTTCGGCGCGCATGAACCGGACGCCGCCACGGTGGACGAACTGGAAACCCTGGCCACGATGGCGGCCGCAGCGATCCTGCGGGTGCGCACGCGGCGCGCCCTGGAGGAGCAGAAGGCACAATTCCAGCGGCTTTCGGAGGCAGCGCTTGAGGGCGTGGCGATCGTGGACGGCGGCCGGGTGGTCGAAGCCAATGCAGCGTTTTCGTCCCTGTTCGGGTACGCGCCCGAACAAATCGTTGGGGCGGACATCCTTGACCTAGTGGAGGTGACGGGTCGGGGTGATCTGGCCAAGCTGCTGGCCGAGGGGGCGGGAGTCCCCCTGCGCCTGCCCGGCCAGGCCCGCGACGGCAGCCGGCTGCCCATCGAAGTCGTGGCCCGGGAATACCCGTACCAGCGGCACCGGGCGAGTGTTCTGGCGGTCCGGGACCTGACCGACCGCCTGCGCGCAGAGGCCGATCGGAAAGCCGCCGAGGAGCGACAGCGGGAAGTGGAACGATTGCAGGAAATCAGCCGCTTCCGCAGCAACCTCCTGAACGCGGCCAGCCACGAGTTGAAGACGCCCATCACCCCCCTGAAGCTGCAACTCCACCTGCTCAAGTCCGGCCGCCTGGGGGAACTGGCACCTCGCCAGGAGCGCGCCGTGGGCATCCTGGACCGAAACCTGAGCCGGCTCGAACAACTCGTGTCGGACGTTCTGGATGTGGCCCACCTGGAGAGTGGCAGGCTCATCCTGCGCAGCCGTCCCCTGGACCTGAACCCCATGATCTTCGAGGCGGTGGAAACCTTCGACGAGGGTGCGCGCGAGGCCGGCGTCACGCTGGACGCCCACCTGCACGGCAGCATCTGGGTCAAGGCCGACCCGAGCCGCATCAGCCAGGTGCTCAACAACCTGCTCTCCAATGCGCTCAAGTTCACGCCTCGCGGCGGCCGCATCCTGGTGCGCAGTGGCCTGGCCGACGGAGAGGAGGGGCTTGATGCCTGGGTGCGCGTGGAGGACACCGGGATTGGCCTGGCGCCGGACCAGATCAAGCGGCTGTTCCAGCCCTTCAGCCAGGTCCATGACATGATGCAAACCAGTCAGCCCGGCACAGGCCTGGGCCTCTACATTTCCCGCGGCATCGTGGAACGGCACGGCGGCGTCATCGCCTGCGAGAGCGGCGGCCGGGGCCTGGGCACCACGTTTCGGTTCACGCTTCCCCGGGCCAGCGCAGAACCGCCGCCTGCGGGGCCCGCGCAACCGGCATCCGCGCCGCTGGTGGAGAGTGCTGTGCGGGCGTCTGGGTCACGGGTCTCGGAAGGCGCCCGCCCCGGTTGGCGAGGGGACTCGGAAGGGCCGCGGCCGCCTGCCTGAACGCAGCGCCCGGCCGGGGCGGGGAGCCCTTATCCGAGAGGATGCCAGGTGTCAGGCATGGCCCACGTGCCGTTGCCTGACGCCGACACAACTGCGGGCCACGCCCGGGAAGTCCTGCTGGGGGCCGAGCGCCGCTGGGGGTTCGCACCCAACATCGTCCGCGCGCTGGCGCTGTGCCCCGACATCCTTGCAGCAGAGGACCAGTGGTCCAGGGCGGTCATGTATGGTGGCCGGCTGCCGCGCCACCTCAAGGAGGCCGTGGCGACGGTAGTCAGCAGCGTCAACAGAACGCCGTATTGCATCGCCAGCCACGCCATGGCGGCGCGCCGGGAGGGGCTGGCACCGCAGCGCGTGGAGGCATGCCAGGCCCTGCACCTGGAGGAGTTCCCCGAGGCTGAGCGGGCGGCACTCGACTTCGCCCGCCGGGCCGCCGCCGATGCCCACGCCATCACTGCCCGCGATGTGGAGGCCCTGCGCGCGCATTATGACCCGGAGCAGGTGGTGGAGTTGGCTGCCGTCGTGGCCAGCTTCATGATGTACAACACCTTCGTGACGGTGCTGGGCATCGAGTTGGAGCCGGTTCACGCAGCGGGGTCCACCGACGCGGGGTAGCCCGGACGCCCCATGGCACCGGCCCGGCGCTGGCCGGCAGCCGGTCAGGCGACCGGCGGAGACGATGCATCGGCCGTGGCCTGGGCGGCCGCCGACGAGGCCGCCGTGGTTGTCCGCTTGCGGGCGAAGTAGGCGGGAAGGCCCAGGGCCACCAGCCCGGACCCCAAGAGCGCATACGGCCGCTGCTCCGCCTGGCCGAGCATGCTGAACACAATGAACGTCGATACCAGCAGAAACAGGAGGGGTACGACCGGGTACAGTGGTGTGCGAAACGGCCGCTCCAGGTCGGGGGCGCGGCGCCGCAGGCGCAGGTAGGCCACTGTCGTCAGGGCATAGAAGGCCCACTGGATGAAGACCACCATGTACACGAGGCTCGCGTACAGTCCCGTCGTC
>JBFIJP010000004.1:0-32794 GCA_041600695.1 Thermoplasmatota archaeon
CTCCTGTTCGACCGCGACCGCAACGGCGGCCCCTGGAACGTCCCCAGCCACCTGCCCCACGAAACGGTCACGTTCGAAGGCAACACCGGCGCGCACCTCGCCGGCCGCTACTTCCACCGCGACCGCGCCCACGCGACCGGCGACGTGCCCAGCCGGGGCGTCGTCGTCCTCGTCCACCCCGACCGCCGCTACGGCCAACACTGGTTCGTCCGCGAAGCCTGGATCGACTTCCTGATCGCCGCCGGCTTCGAAGTCCTCACCTTCGACCTCACAGGATACGGAGCCAGCCGAGGCCCCGCCAGCTACTACCACGAAGACGTGGCGGCAGCCGCCCGGTTCGCGGCCCGCTGGAGCGGCGGGCTCCCGGTCCACGTCATCGGGATCAGCATCGGCGCGTTCGCCACCAGCAACGCAGCCCCCCTCCTCCAAGGCGTCGAATCCCTCACGCTCGAATCGCCCTACCCCAGCTTCCGCGACTGGTACGTCCACGGCCCCGGAACCCTCGCCCAGCGGGCCCTCGGCGCCGCCAGCAGCCGCTTCATGAGCCTCGCCTTCCGCCGCAGCGCAGCCGCCATCCTGCCCGCCAACAACCTCCCCCGCGCCCAGCCCCGCCGCATCCTGATCGCCGCCAGCCCCGACGACCAAGTCACTCCCGAACACCTCAGCCGCCGCACCGCCGATCTCTGCCCCAGCGACCGAACGCGCTACATCGCCGTGCCAGGCGCACCCCACCTGGGGCTCCTCGGCCACAGCGCCGACTACCGCCAGACCCTCCTCGAGAACCTAGGCGTGCCCCCCCAAGAGGCCGTCCCGCTCGCCCGGCCGCCCCTCGTGGCCAACGCTGAAGCAAAGCCCCACCCTGCCCCCGCTGTGCACACCCAGCACGTCGAGGCCGTGGCGGCATGAACGGCACGAAACTGCAACTCGACACCGGCGACGGGCGGCAACTGGCAGCCACCTGGTACGCGGCCGACGGCCAGGAGAAGGGGAGCATCCTGTTCCTGTCCGCCCTCGCCGTCCCACAGACCGGCTACCGCCACATCGCCGCCTGGCTCGCCGGGAGCGGCTGGAACGTCCTCACGTTCGACTACGGCGGCACAGCAGCCAGCGCCAGCACCCCCACCAGCCGTGCGGACCGGCGCATGAGCGCCGACCACTGGACCCAGCACGACCTCCCCGCAGCTTTCGACGCCGTCAAGGCCAGGGCCCGCGACGGCCCCGTGATCGTCATGACCCACTCCGTCGGCGGCCAATTGCTCGGCCAAAGCCCCATCGCCGCCCAGATCGATGGCGCCATCTTCATCGCCAGCCAACGCGGCATCCCCAAATTCTACGCGGGAGCCACCAAGCGCTGGCTGCAACTCGGCCTCGTCGTCATCCCGCTGCTCAACGCCACCATCGGCCACATCCCGCCGATGAAGGGCGGGCTCCCCGAAGCCCTTCCAGGCCCCGCCGCCAACCAATGGGCCACCTGGTGCCGAAAGGGACGCTTCACCAACCTCCAGGGCGAAGACATGGAGCCCCACTTCCGCAACATGCGGGCGCCCATCGTCGCCATCGACATCACCGACGACCCCATGGCGCCCCCCGCCGCAGTCGATGCCTTGGGCTCGGTTTACGCAGAAGCCGACGTGGAACGAGTCAGCCTGGACCCTGCTGCGCTTGGACTCAACAGGATCGGGCACTTCGGATGGATGAGACCAAGCATTGGCGAGAAGGTCTGGCCAGAAATCGAGAAACACCTGACGTGCCTGCTCCAGGCAAACCTCCATGTCGAGCCTTGAAACACGCGCCACGCCGCAAGGCGAACCACCCGACGGGGAGGTCACAGCGGCGGTTGCAGTGTCCCTTGCGGAAGCCCGGCACCGATCGCCACCCCGGGCTAACCAGGTTACCAGTCGACGCCCCCGAACCAGCCCGGCGGCAGACGCAACCACGCACAACGGCCCACAGCCCCGCTTTCTCCCGGGGCCTTGAGGCTGCCACCTCCTAGGCCCATCCGCCCGATGCGCTAAACTATACGGCCCCTCCGGGCCAGACGAATGCGTGCAGCCAATCCGGGTAGGTCTCCTGGTGGCCCTCCTGGCATCCCCCGTGGCCGGCCAGGGGGACCCAGGCTCGGATCCACTGACCGCCGGACAGCGAGCCTGGCTCGAAGCCCACGGCCCCGTCAAAGTTGGCATCCTGACAGAACAACCACCGGTGTCCTTCACGCAGGACGGAAGATTGCAGGGATGGATGGTTGATGCCTGGTCCCTCATGGCCCTCAAACTGGGCCTGGACATCCAATTCGTCGTCGCCGAAAATGGCGATCAACTCGTGGAGATGCTGGACAGCGGCGCCATCGATGCCACCACGTTCCTTCCCCCGCAGGACCGATTGTCCCGGGTAGCCGTCCCCTCGGGGCCCTTTGGCCTGCTGCCGCTAGGATTCGTCACCGTCGGTCGTCCGGACTTGAGAACGCTGGACGACCTCAGCGGACGGGTCTCCACAATCCCTGGTCCCCTTTTTGCAGAATACGTCGCCCCGGCGTATCCCCACTTGCAGTACGTCGATGTCGGCCCTGCCCTCACAGACGGCCTGCAAGCCCTGGCCGACGGCAGGATCGATCTCTACTTCGGGCCATGGCCAGGCCTCGGCTACACGGCTAGGACCTTGGGCATCACGGACATGCGACCCGTCGGGGCGCCGCTCCAGGAGACGGAGATCACAACCTGGACGGTGCCCGATGAACCCATCCTTCGCGCCATCGTCGAAGCTGGCCGGCAGTCCATCTCGGCTTCTGAATTCAACATCATCACCGTGAAATGGACCGGCTTTGGCCTCGCCGTACCCCCAGAACCCGCGGTCGTCGTCGAGGAGACGATCCCAAGCTGGATCTGGTGGGTTGCTGCGGCCGTTGTCGTCGTGGCAGTGACCGGTCTCGCCTGGAACAGATCCTTGCGCCGCGCTGTCACGTCAGCCACGGCGGATCTAAAAACGCTCAACCGGGAGCTGGAAGCTCGCGTCCAGGCCCGCACGACGGAGCTTTCGGCCCAGAAGCGTGCCCTGGAAAGCAGCAACCGGAGTCTGGAGCAATTTGCCTCGGTTGCCAGCCATGACCTTCAAGCGCCCCTTCGCCACATCCGATCTTTTACTGGGTTTCTTGCCAAGAGCCTCCAGGGCCGCCTGACAAAAGAGGAATCCGAGGACATGGAACGCGTCCAGGATTCCGTTGGCCGCCTCCAAGACCAAGTCAACGGGCTCCTCAGCCTCTCACGGGTCCAGGGCTCCCCCATGGAGGTTGAGGACATCAACCTGGATACGCTTGTAGCAGACGTGGTCGATTCGTTGACACCCGATATCCAAGAATCAAAAGCCACCGTCACGTATGAAGGCCTTGGTTCCATCAGGGCGGATCCACACCTGATGGAGCAAGTATTCCAAAACCTCATCGTCAACAGCATACGCCACCGGCGCGACGAGGCACCCCGCATTGACATCACGCGCCAAGATCATGCGAATGGGGCCCGCATCAAAGTGGCCGACAACGGTCGCGGCTTCTCAGAGGAAGAGGCGGGACGGCTCTTTCGCATTTTCACCCGGCTGGACCCAAGCCGGCCCGGAAGCGGCCTTGGTCTGGCCCTGTGCAAGACCATCATCGACCGCCACGGGGGCACCATCACGGCTCACGGCGTGCCGGGCGTGGGGGCCACGTTTACTCTTGACATACCTACGGAGCAAGCATGACCACGAAAGCCAAACCCATTCACATTCTGCTGGTTGATGACGACGACAACGATGTGGAAGTCACGCGGCGGGCCCTTACTCAACAGAAGGCCTTCCTTGAGATCGATGTGGCCCGAAATGGGCGTGAATGCATTGAGTACCTCGCCGGGGCCGCGAATCTTCCCGACCTGATCATCCTCGATATCAACATGCCCGTCATGGATGGCAAGGAAACCCTGAATCAGCTCAAGGCCGACCCCCGGACCAGAGCCATTCCTGTCGTGATGCTGACTTCCAGCGACGCCGACACGGATATTCTGGCAGCCTACACGAATCAGGCCGCATGTTACATTGTTAAGCCGGTCGAGTTCGAGAAATTCCAGGAGGTCGTCAGGAAGCTTGACGAATTCTGGTTCAGCATCGTCCGCCTCCCCAACCATCCGGAAGCCACGGTCCAATGACGGATCGGCAGGCACCCGGGTTCCAGCCTCGATCGGTCCGATCGGAGTCAAAGCAAGCGTACGTTCTTGGGCTGGGGCGGTCAAGGCCTTGCGGGGAGTGAACCCTGTTGCCCAGCAAGACCCCGTTGCCTTGCCCTTGCCCCTCAGGCAACGGGGGCACCGCCGAGGCCTCCTAGGCCCACGGCTCGGGACCGCAAACGTCGGAGGCAACCCTGCCGCGCTAACCACACCCAGCCTCGCGGGCACCGCCCGGTGACGCCAGGGCCGCCTCGTGTTCGCCCGTGCGGATTGCCGCGTTAGCCGTCAAGCTCCAAGTCGGCGCCGATGGCTCCCCCCGTATTCACGGGCAGCAGTTCTCCGGGGTCGACGTGGGCCCCGAGAGCCAGGGCCCACCGTCCGCTTTCGGCAGAGGTGCTGTGAACCACCTCGTAACAAACCACGGACATCCTCGGCGCGCCGACAGCCTGCGAGGGGATGTCCACCGTGTAACCGGGGAACACCTGCTGCGGGCCGATGTAGAAGGATTCGACAAGGGTCCGATCCGGCAGGTGCTGGCTCGCCGCCACGGGAATGCTCTGGAACTGTTGCGCAGGCACCACGACTTGGACGGCTCCGCCAGCAACGGCGATGCTGGCCCCGTTGAGTTTGAAAGCGGGCGTGGACAACTGTGGGCTGGGTCCCATTCCCGGGATGGTCAGGGGCCCCCATGGGCCCAGGCCAGGTGATTCGTACGGCGGCAGATCGCGGTACCAGGAAGGGGTGTTGAAGCCACCCCCGGGGAAGGTGAGGCAGCTTTCGGTTCCGGCGTGCACTCCTGGGGCGAGCAGGAGGGCGCCGACCAGCGCGCCGAACAACGTCGCCGAGGCTGTTTTGGGGTTGATGCGTTTCTTCATGCCGATGCGTCCTGCCGAGCGTCGAACCATGGCCCACCGCGCGGCGGCGGGTCATCGCGACCATTTACTTGATCCTGGCCCAATGAAACCCAAACATCCAACGGCGGCCTGGCGGCGGCGCGTCCCGGAAGCCGCGTCGATGCAGTTCGCAGTCCCCCTCGACGCTTCGCGTCCCGGGAACGCCAGCATACGCCCGGCGCGTTTCACGGCCAACCGACCACAGGGAGCAGACCAGGCGACGGCCCAGGCGGCCGCGCGGGGCCTGGGCAGCGGCTCCATGATCGTGCGCGGTGCTCCCAGCCCAAAGGGGCTTTTGGGGGAGGGCTAATCCGGGCCGGGCCACGACTGACTGAAAGGACGGAGTGCCCCCGCCTCGATTCGGCGGCCAAGGCCGAAGGTTTTGGCCACCGCCCGCGACGGCAAACGCCGCAGGCTTCTGCCGGCGAGCGAGCACAGTGAGCGGACCGGAGGTCCCAGGGCCTTCCGGGGAGGGGGAATCTGGGTGGGGCCACGACCGACCGAAAGGAAGGAATGGCCCCGCCCAGATTGCCCCTGCGGCCGTCGACGACGGCCGCAGAGTCTCTCCGCGCGTTACGCGCCCGGAGCAAACCTGGCCGTGGCCACTTCACTCCGCTGCGCTACATTTAGTGGCCCCGCCCAGATTTGACCGCAAGCAACTCTACGAATTGCTCGCAGTCCCCTCGACGCTTCGCGTCTCGGCAAACCTGGGCGGCGCCACGTCGTCGCGCGCTCCGCTTGCTCCTAGTGGCCCCGCCCAGATTTGAACTGGAGTCTATGCGTCCCGAACGCACAAGTATACCAAACTAACCCACGGGGCCGTGGTGTTTGTGGGCGGCTTGCGCCGCCGTTTCCTGCCGGGCTACCCCAGCGGGGCGGCCCAATGGGACCCCCTCTATAAGCGCTGCGAACGCGAGGGCACCGGGAGCGCGCCGCGAGCGGGCCGGCGGCGCCGCCGTGACTCACGTTCTTCCGGCCGAATCTGCTTGCTCAAGGAACTCCCGCAGCGCGGCCAGATAGGCACGAAAGGCGCGGCTACCGCGGGCGGTGATCATGTACCGCAGTTCGAAACCGTCAGCCGTCAGCACCCGCCGGGCCTGCATGTAGCCCGCTGCCTCCAGGCGTTTGGCATGGGTGGCCAGGTTGCCGTCCGTGAGTCCCAGCCGATCCCGCGCAGCCGTGAATGCCACATCCCGGTGGCGGTAGAGCAAACCCATGACCCGCAATCGGACTGGCTGGTGGATCACCTTCAGGTCGTCATCAAGGTCCATGCTACCCCTTGCGATAGGTGAGTGCACCGGAAACGAACCAGGCCGCGCCCACAATGGCCGCTCCGGCGAGGTTGGCGGGGGCGTCCCCAATGCCCACAACGGCCAGAGCGAGGGCGCCGAGGACCACCGCGACCGCCGCGGCCAGAGTGTAGGTCGCGCAGGCCCTGTCGTGGCGTCGGTGGACGGACCCAATGAGACCAATGAAGAGGCCGTTGACCAGAACCAGCGTCGTGTTGGTGTCCCAATCCAGGCCGAGAACCCGGCTGCCGATGCCGGCCACCGCAGCCAGGATCAACAGGAACGCGCCCGTGAAGCCGAGCGATGCCAGCCATTCGCTGCGGGTGCCAGGCTCACGACCCATGGTCACCGCCTTGGAGCCCCACAAGGCTGCCGTGAGGGCCATGCCGGCGGCCACCCAGGGAATCCAGAGGAAGCCGAAAAGCCAGTATTGTCCAATGTCCTGAATCCAGGTGTCGGCGGAACCATAGGTCAGGAAAATGCCGGCGCTGGCGAGGCCCCAGACCATGTTGGTCATGCCGCCTGTGCGTCGATCCAGCCCTTGTTCGAAGCCTTCCAGTGAGCGCAGCGCTTCGGCCGCATCCATTGCCGTGAGCGTTGTGGCGTCGATTGCCATGATGGTGGGGAAACCCCGCCATCCCTTGTAAACCACTGAAACTTTCGATGCCAAAGTCAGACGGCCCTAACGCGCCGGCGCCCGAGCCACGTAGCCAGCGCCGCGGCACTCACAACCACCGGCGCCCCGGGGGTGGCGTAGGGGAACCGATCCAGGGACACATGCAGCAGGAAGATGTCCATCCACGGTTCATGTTCCCAGGCCGCGCCCGTCGCCGCGCGCCCGGCAAGCCAAAGGAGGTCCGGGACCACCATGTAGGCGTATCCTGCCAGAGCCCACGCACTGAGCGCACGATTGCTTGCTGCCCGCCGCCCCCGGCCGAGTGCCAAGCCAAGCAGGACCCCCGCGGAGCCGCCGTAGGCCAGATGCCAGAGGAAGTGAACGAGTGCTTCCTGGTGCCCGTACGCCGCCGCGCTGACGCCCAGCACCGCCACCCAGGCCAGCCAGGGTGTTGCAGGGCGTCGCCAGGCTGCAGTCAGGGTCTGTCGCATCAAAGTGACCACGCCCTTGCCACCGGACTTGGCCGGACCACGTTTTCGATGGGTCCGTCTAGCGGCGGCGGGCAACGAAGGCCGCTGCACCAATGGCAGCAAGGACCACCACGGGGCCGAGCCCAGGCACGTTCCGGTTGGGGGCAATCTCGCGCTTGGCGGGCACCTTCACAAATTGCTCGCCGGTGTCCACCTGGACATCAATGGCGCATTTGCCACCACAGTCAAACTCGATGACGCCGCCTTCGACCATCGTCCCGCCAAAGAAGGTGTTATGCTGCTCCGCCTTGATGGTGAACGTGTTGTTGCCGGCGTTCCAGCCGGAGAAGTTGGGCGTCGCAATCCAGCCCCCGAAGTTGTCCGAATCATAGCGAAGGTGCAGCGTGCGGCTGCCAAAGTCCAGGTAGACGCTACGCAGCGGCGGCGTCGTTTCCTCGATCTGTACCAGGAGGGTGTCCGTCGCCTCGTCGAACACATCGCCGGACGGTGGCGTGTAGCGGATGGCGCGGCTGCTGACGGAGAAGTTGGCTGATTTGACGGTCTCATGGCCCTTGGCGTCAATGGCGGTGGCCGTGTACGTGTACCGGCCAGGCGTTAGTGCATCCTCGTACAGGTACCGGCCCGCACCGAGCTTGACCAGGTCGTCGGTCCCCGCCACCACGGTGGAGCCCCGCACCACCTCGAACGTGAACGAGTCGATGCGGCCATTGTCGATGGCGAAGATATCGAGGTGCACTGGCGTGCCATCCTGCTGGATCGGTGGCATGGCAAACACCTGCACTTCCGGGGGCGCAACGTCCGTGATCGGGGGGTTGATCAGGATCATGAACAGCGCCAGCCACGTGAAGAAGAACAGGAACCCGGTTCCCGTCCATTCCTTACGGCCAAAGTGGGCGATGTCGGCTCCAAGCAAAGGGAAGATGAACTTCAGGGCGTAGCCGAACGTGGCGCAGATAAGGAGGCCGATGTACCACCCGGTCTGGGCGCCATCCATGGCCGCCAGGATTCCCCACGAGATCAGGGCCGCCACAATTCCCCAAACAAAAAGAATCGTCGTGGTGCGGAAGGAAACCATTTCCTTGTGGATGAAGGCGTCCTCGTCGAAGTCCGGCGGAATGAATTCGTATTCCTCGCCAGCCTCCGGTTCGTCCTTTTTGTCCCGCTTGGCCACGGCCGCGCGAGGCAGGTCCCCTTTAAAGACGTGCGGAGCGTCGCGGCGCCCTGTTGACCCCCGCCCCACAGGAGAAAAGCAAGCCCAGTGTCCGTGTCAAGGACGGTGTCACGAACGTGGATGTGGCGGCCCTGGCCGCGGACCTGCGTGACCAGCTTGTCGGCGCCCGTTTTGACAAGGCCTTCCAGCCCGCCAAGGATCAGGTGCTTCTGCGCTTCCGGCGCAAGGGAACGGGGCGGCAGGACCTTCTGTTCCAATTGGGCCGGTTTGCTACCTTGACGAAGCGGCCGCCGGAGAACCCGGACAAGCCCAGCATGGTGGCCAAGATCCTGCGAACCACGTTCGGCAACGCCCGCGTGCGGGGCGTGAGCCAGCTTGGCTTCGATCGGCTGCTGCGAATCGACCTGGAGCGCGGCGACGGCCGCCGGGCCATCGTGCTGGAGTTGTTCGGCGACGGCAACCTGATCATCCTGGACTCTGAAGGCACGATCGAGTTGCCCATGCGGGGCGGCGACTTTGGCGCCAGGCGGGTGCGCAAGGGCGAAGTGTACCAGCCGCCCCCCGGCGGGTCTCGTCCATTCGAGATGGATCTGGCCGAACTGCGCCGGGCCGGAGGCGAGGCAAAACGGGACCTGGTGCGGTTCCTGGCGCTGGATCTGGGCTTTGGCCCCCTGTGGGGCGAGGAACTCTGCCTGCGCGCGGATGTGGTCAAGACCGCCAAGCCTCCGACGCTGGGCGACGCGGAGTGGGAAGCCATCCACGGCACCATCGGGGACTTGCACGCCTCCATCCAGAAGGCCGACCTGACGCCAGCAGTGGTCTTCGAGGGCGAGACGCCCGTGGATGCGGTTCCGTTCGTGATGCAGGGGTACCCCCGCCCCCAGTTTGCCTACGAGGAAGCCAATTCATTCGTCGAGGCGCTGGACACGTTCTTCATCGGCGGCGAGGAGCCCGAGGGCGAGGAAAGCGACGATCCCCGGCGGCCCCGCTTCGAGGAGGCACGGGGCAAACTCCGGCGACAACTGGATCAGATGGAGTCCGCCATCGCGGGCTTCGAGCAAGAAGAGGCAGACGAGCGCATCCACGGCGACACCCTCTACGCTGCCTTCCAGGACGTGCAGGCGCTGCTGGATAACCTCACCAAGGCCCGCGAGAGCCGCTCCTGGCAGGAGATTGCCCAGGTGCTCGCCGATGGTCGTGCGGCGGGCAACCCTGCGGCGCAGATGGTCCTCGACCTGAGGCCCCACAACGGCACCGCCCTGCTCGCTCTCTCCACCGTGGAGGGCGAGGCGCGGGAGGTGGAAATTGACCTGCGCAAGTCGGTGCAGGAAAACGCAGACGACCACTACACCGCATCCAAGAAAGCACGCAGCCGGCGGGAGGGCGCCGACAAGGCGGTTCAGGAGGCACGTAAACGCCTGGCGGACTTGGAGAAGGCTGGCCTGGATGGCTTCGGCCAGGCCCCCGCGCGCCGCGAACGCATCAGCCGCCACTTCTGGTTCGAAACCTATCGCTGGACCATCACTCCTGGTGGCTTCGTGGCCGTCGGCGGCCGCAGCGCGCCCCAAAACGACGCCGTCGTCAAAAAGTACATGCGGCCCGGCGACCGTTACGTTCACGCAGAAATCCATGGCGCCCCGAGTGTGGTGGTCCGCACGCCCGACGGCAGCAGCCGCGACATCGAGGAGGCCGACCTGGTGGCGGCGTGCCACTTTGCCGCCTGCGCCAGCCGAGCCTGGCGGACCTTCGGCCAGGCCAGCGCGTATTGGGTGACGCCCGAGCAGGTCAGCAAGACCCCCCGCAGCGGTGAATTCGTCCCCCGCGGCGCCTGGATCGTGCACGGCAAACGCAACACCATCGCCCACCTGCCCATGGTGTGGGCCGTGGGCGAAATCCAGTTCGCCATCGACGGCCGCCCCCTCTCGCCGGAGGAAGCCGAGGCGGCCGACCGCCCGCCGGTGCCCAAGCTCGTGGGAGGCGCCCTGGATGTCATTCGGAGGTTCGCCTCCCGCTGGGTCCTCATGGAGCCCGGAGACACCTCCTCCAACGACGCGGCGGCCACCCTTTCCCGTGCCTTCGACTCCACGATGGAGGACGCACAGGCGGCACTTCCCGGCGGTCCCGTCCGGTTCACCCAATGGCACGGCCTGAGCCAGCCCGATGCCGACGACGGGGAGGACGACGAGTGAGGATCCTCAAGGAAGACCGCAGGGCGGGCACCATCAAACTGCAATTGGACACCCTCGACGACCTGTGGACGCTTCGCAACCTCATCCAGGAAGGCGATCTTGCCACCGCAGAGACCACGCGGACCATGGAGCAGCAGGATGACCTGGTTCGCGCCGGCAAGGCCGAGAAGAAACACATGGTTCTCGGCGTGCGGGTTCAGACCGTTGAGTTCCATGATTTCGCCGACCACCTGCGCGTGCACGGCCTCATCGAGACCGGCCCCCAGGATCACGGCAAGCACCACACGCTGACGCTCACCGACGAACCGGGCACCTGGATCGAGATCCACAAACGGGGCGGCCTCATGCAGTGGCACCGCGACCTCGTGGAGGAAGCCGTCGGCGCCACCAAGCGCCCGCAAGTGATCCTTCTGGCCATCGATGACTCCGAGGCCCAGTTTGCCCTCCTCAAGAGCTACGGGGTGCAGATGCTGGGCAGCCTCCCCGCCGGCGGCCAGGGCAAGCGGTTTGCCAACAAGGGCGCCAAGGAGGCCTTCTACGACGAGGCCATCAAGAGCCTCGCCATCCTGCGCAAGGACCCCACCACGCCCCTGCTGGTGGTCGGCCCCGGCTGGTGGCGCGAGGAATTCATCGAACACACCAGGGCCCGCGCGCCGGAACTGGTCAAGGGAGCCCTCACCGACGGCACCAGCCAGGGAGGCCGCGCTGGCGTGCAGGAAGCCCTGCGTCGCGGCCTGGTGGAGTCGGTCGCCCGCGACAACCGCGTCGCCGAGGAGACCACCAAGGTGGAGGAAGTGTTCACCCGTATCGCCAAGGACGGCTTGGTCGCGTACGGGCCAGACGAAGTGATGGCCGCCGTCACCATGGGCGCCGCAGAGGAGGTGCTGGTGAGCGACGACCACGTCCGCGCCGGCACCCACGACAAGGTCCTCCACCAGGCGGACGCCACCCGGTGCCATGTCCACGTGGTCGCCACCAACCACGACGCCGGCGCGCGGCTGGCACAGATGGGCGGGTTGGCGGCGTTGTTGCGTTTCGCAGTGTCCTAATTGCACGAAACAAGACAAAATCGTTGATTCCCATTCCTGGCCGGCGCGCCAAGCCGATCCAAGTTGCGCCTCAAACGTTGCAACGCCGTCACCGCTAAGGCGGCGTCCTGGGTCGGATCGGTATGGCTTCAGCCAACATCCTCCGCGCCGCCCTCCTAGGCCTTGCCGTCGCCAGCCTGCTCACCGTTGCCCTGCCCGCCGACGACCCGGTGGCCAGCGCGTGCGGCTGGGACGAGGACATCATTGACCTCGGCACCGTCCACATCTACCTCGTCTGCACCCAGCCCCACGTCGACGTCTACCCCGACCGCTGCCCGAACATCATCTACTGCTAGTCTCGTCCCGCCGCGCACCGGCGGATGCCGGCGTGGGTCCGTGGGCCCACGGTTGCACGGGCACCAGCGCTAAACGCGTCGGCCGGTTGCCGCGCCGATGGCTTCCATCACGTTCGTACGCGCCGCCCTCCTGGGCCTCGCCGTCGCCAGCCTGCTCACCGTTGCCCTGCCAGCCGACGACCCGGTGGCCAGCGCCTGCGGCTTCAACAACGACATCATCGACCTCGGCACGGTGCACATCTACCTCGAATGCACCCGGCCCCACATCGACGTTTACCCCGACCGCTGCCCGAACATCATCTACTGCTAGCGGCCGAATTCCCCGCGGCTAGGCCGGCCGGCGCGCCGTCGATGATGGCGACGCGCTGCCGGTCGCTCCGCAACCCGGTCCCCCGGGCTGCCGAACCCGAACTGGGTGCCCTGGCCAAGCCGGCCTGGCTAGATTCCCCGTAGTTGCCCAGCCAAATCCTGCCCAAAGGGCAGGCTAGCCGTCAGGCCGGGGCTGGCGCCGGACATCAAGTGGATGCCCCGCTCACTGCGGGTGGTCATCAGGTCCATGACAAGTTGCCCCTCGCGGGAAACGAGTTGGGCGCGGATTCCGCTGAAAGACCGCACCATGCCGTCCTTGCGGAGCGCCGGCACCAGCCGGTTGGCCTCCTTCAGGAACGAGCCCTTCACCAGGCTCTTCTTCACCTCGCCCGGCGCATGGCGCAGCATGCGCTTGGTGAGCATCAGCCGCCGGAAGCCCGGGTACAGGAGCGTTCCAGCCATGTCCCGCGGACTGAGGCCCCAGGGACTATACTTGTAGCGACCCCCGGCCAGCGCCGCGTTGGGTCCGATGATGACCTTGCCCGCCGCCGTTCGGCTGAAATGGACTCCCAGGAACGGCAGATCCAGGCGCGGGGCGGGGTAGATGTGGCCCCGGCACAGGTGGTCGGTCTCCGGCGTGAGTTCGTAGTAGTCGCCCCGGAAGGGCACGATGCGGTTGCCGTCGTCGGCCCCCACCTGCCGTGCCAGGCGGTCCACTCCGACGCCTGCCGCGTTCAGGTACCGCTGGGCCTGCACCGTGCCCGTCGCGGTTTCGAGGGTGGCCAATCCGCCCGCTTCGGCCAAGGTTTTGACCGGGCTCTGGAGGCGAACCTCGCAGCCCAGTTCGCGCACCTCCTTGCCAAGCGCCTCCACGTAGCCCGCCGAGTCGATGCTCCGGGTGCCGGGCACATGCAGGGCGGCCACCGGCTCGGCCATGTGGGGTTCGATCTTCCTGGCTTCGGCGCCATCGATCATGCGGCAGGCAACGCCGTTGGCGGTACCCCGCTCGAAATACGTCTCGACGCCGGCCCGCTCGGACTCCTGCATCGCCACCACCATCAGTCCGCGGTTGGGCACTGCCACACCGTGCTGCTGGCAGAACGCCGTCGCCTGGCGGGTTCCCTCGGTGGCAAAGCGGGCCTTCAGGCTGCCCGGGACGTACTCGAAGCCATCGTGCAGGACCCCGGAATTGTGGGTCGACTGCTCCGGCCCGACGTGGCTGCCCCGCTCCAGGATGACCACGCGGGCCTCCGGCTCTGCCATGAGAAACGCGCGGGCGGTGCACAAGCCAGCGACGCCACTGCCCACGATGGCTAGGTCATACGCGGCCATCTAGGCCTCAGCCGTATTCAACGACGCCTTCGCCTGAGAAGGATCCGCCAATCCCGGCGCTCTCCGTGATCTCCAGCGTGTACGTGCCGGCGGCGAGGCCCCCCTCGGCCAAGACCACGGCCACAACATCGTTGCCGGAGCGCTCGGTGGTTGCCTGGGCAACCGCGTCTCCGCCGGGGCCCACCAGGCGCACCTGGAAGTTGGGCATCGGGGGCAGCGGCGAGGGCGCGCTGGAGGTCCACGTCACGTTGACGCGAATGGCCTGCGTGCCGTTCTCGACGGCGATTTCCTGGGCAAACGTATTGGCAACCGGACCGCCCTGTGGCCCGAGCGAGCCACTGAAGGCAACGGCAACGGCCGTCGCATTGTCCTGGGCGTTGGGAACACCATCGCCATCCACGTCGCTGTCGTCGGCGTTGGCGATGCCATCTCCGTCAATGTCGCCCGCCGCATCGAGGAAGGCAAAGCCCCCCGACGCCGAGGAGCCACCGTCGATCCCCGTGTCTTCAGCCTGATTGAACTCGTACACGTAAATTCCAACCATGACGCCGACAAGGAGGACGGCGCCAACGATGCCTACGACAGTATCGGTAGCGACCATGGTAACTAGGTGAGCGCAGCCACGACGGGTTCATAACGGGTGTAGGTGAAGAGCGTCACCGCAAACTCGTTGCCCGTGTCCTGATTGGTCGGGTCCGACTGGTCCCCAAGGGGGCTTCCATCAGGGTCGGAACACACCGGCAGCGCCAACAAACCGAGGTCATTCGTGTCACAATCACCGGCATCCACGAGGGTGATTTCGATGGTCCAGATACCCTCCCCGCCGGCAACGTAATCGGGCCCCACGCGCGCCAGGACCTCCTCTGCACCCTCGGTGCGCGTCTTGCCCTCCACGATGAGAGCCTGCGGGCGCGAGTTCGGCGAGTAGCCCAGCCTGGCCTCGAATGGGTCTGCGACAAACATGGGCTCGCCTGGCGCCGCATCGGTGTTGCGGGTGGCGGCCGTGTTAGCGTGAAGCTTGGTGAGGACCTCAACGCCGTCGGGATCAAGAAGGCGGACACGAAACGAGTCCGGCCGGCTGGCGGGAACGTCGTCCTCCCACGCGATGGTGAACGTGATCGAGGTGATGCTGTGCTCCTCGATGAGATACTCGAACGCCTTCGTCTCGCCCTCTGCGAACATTTCCCGCCGGGTCGGCTGCTCCGGCCCTGGCGCCTCCTGGAAGGACACCTGGAATTGGGGAAGGATGACCTCTTCCTCCGGCAGGACGCCAACCAGCAGGACCGAGGCGACCAGCAGGACAACGCCCGCCACCCCCACGACCGTATCCATGGCACCGCTGCGTTTTTTTGGCGGTCCTGCGCGCACCACAACCGTGCGCCTGGCCTCGCCTGTTGAGGCAGGCGGAGGCGCGATCACTACGGTCCGGCGAACCATCTGTCCCGTTGGACACCGCGGTCCTTCAAAACCTCTGTGTGCTGGTCGTGCAAGACGCCGCACGGGGCTTGTCCCCGTTCTGTGCGGCCGGACTAGACGTGCTTCTTAAGGGCGGAGACGAGCATCTCGCGCGGTACGGCGCCAACGATCTGGTCCACCTTGTTGCCGTTCTTGTAGATCAGGAGGGTGGGGATGCTCATGACTCCCTGGCCGGCGGCGGTGGCCTGGTTCTCATCCGTGTTCAGTTTGCCGAAGCGCACATCGTCCATCTCCTGGGCGAGGGCCTCGATAACGGGGCCGATGCGCTTGCAGGGGCCGCACCAGGGCGCCCAGAAGTCCACCAGGACGACACCGTCCTGCTTGGTGAACGTGTCAAAGTCAGTGTCGGTAACCGTGGCAACGGAGTTGCTCATGGGGATTCGATGACCTGACCGGCCCGAAAAACCGTTCGGTGCGTGTAGGAACACCACTGGGCCCCGCGCGGGCCGTGGCTGGGTGGGCCGGACCGTGCTCCACAATCCAAACCGTCAAAGGTCGCCCTCCATTGGTCGGCTCGTTGGCGATTCGTTACCTGAGCGAGGAGTGGGGGGAGCAGGCGCTGAGGGTCATGGAGACAGACCCGGACATTGCGAAGGTCACCAAGGGCCTCAATCTCTCCCTGCTGGTGATCATCCTCAACGGACCGCCCGGCGCCTACGGGTTCATCTACGCCGCCTTCGACCGCAACGGCCTGAAGGACTACCGCGTCGGGGCCGACTACACGCACGTGACCAGTGGCATCGAAGGCCCGACCTTTGTCGTCTCCGGCGACTACAAGGTGTTCGTCGAGATCCAGCAGGGTCGGATGACGGAGCGCAAGGCGTTGCTGCGCGGCAAGATGCACCTGACCGGCTCCCTGGTCAAGGCCTTGCGGCACATGCACGCACTGGAGACCATTACGCGGAGCATGCGCACCATCGAGTGCGAGGTCTGAGCCGCCCGCCGCGGCAGGCCGCCCCTGGCAGAGGGCTTCGTTTTTAACCCACCGGACCCATGGCGTTGCTGGTGGTATCGATGCGCTGGATGGTTTCGCTCCTGCTTGTGTTCATGTTGGTTCCTGCGCCTGCGAGCACGGCAACGACTGCTTCGACGGCGACGTGCCACGTGGATTTGCCGGGCACCGGCCTTTTCGGCCTGGACCTGAGCGCCCAGGGTGGCCCGACGATTGGCGGCTGCCGCATCGACGTTCCGTCCGGTAGTTTCCTCACGGCAGCTCCGGCCAACGGCTGCGACGTCACGCCCGATGGCGTTCGCTCCTCGGAGAACTTCGACTTCGTGTTCTTCCAGTGCGAGACCGGCGTCTACGATGTCGTGAACGCGGTCACGTTCGCCTAGCGCGGCACGCCGGCTTCGGGCAGCAGCACCAGTCTGCCCTTGCGGGTTACGTTGACCGATCCGGCGACGCCCAGCACGCGCCGGGCCTCGGTGCTGTCCAGCCCCTGGCAGCGCACTAGGTCTTCGCTGGATAACTCGGCCAGTGCCCGGCCCACCACGCGTCCCCCGTGAACCAGCTCCACCACGCTCTGGACATCGAAGGTGCCATCGACGCCCGTGACGCCGGCGGGCAGGAGGTGTCGCCCGGAGGCCAAAGCCTGGGCGGCTCCCTCGTCCACGGCGATTTGGCCTTCGGCGGGCGCGATGAGCAGCCAGCGCTGGGGTCCGCTTCGTCGGTCGGAAGCCAGGAATCGGGTCCCCACGTCGTCACCCGCCACGGCGCGGCTTGCCACGCCGGGTTCGCGGCCGTGGGCGATGACGACCGGGATGCCGACTTCTGTTGCCAGGCGGGCGTTGGCCAGTTTGCTGCCCATGCCGCCCCGGCCCACCCGGCTGCCCGTGCGGGCGCCGGCCAGGGCCATGATTTCATCGGTGATGCGGGGGACCTCGGCGATTCGCTTGGCGCCGGGCTCACTGGGGGGCCGGTCGTGCAGGCCGGCCACGTCGCTCAGGATAAGGTACAGGTCCGCTTCCAGTTTGCTGGCCACGAGGGCGCCGAGGCGGTCGTTGTCGCCGAAGCTGGCGTCGATCTCCTCAATGGAGACGGTGTCGTTTTCGTTCAGGACGGGCACGACTCCCAGTTCGAGGAGGCGCTCCAGGCAGTTGCGCAGGTTGAGGTAGCTGCGGCGCCGGCTGAAGGTGTGGTAGGTGAGGAGCACCTGGGCCACGCGGCGCCCGCGTTCGGCGAAGGCGTGGTCCCAGGCCTGCATGAGGTGGTGCTGCCCGAGGGCGGCGAGGGCTTGCCGTTGCACCACGTCGGCCGGGTGTTCGTAGCCGCCGAGTACGGCACGGCCGGCGCCGATGGCTCCGCTGCTTACGAGAACCACCTGGGTGCCGGCCCGGACCAGGGAGTCCAGGTCGGTCGCCAGGGCGGCCAGGATGTCCGGGTCGGGTTTGCCGCCGGGGCCGGCGAGTGTGTTGGTGCCCACCTTGACGACCAGGCGGCGCACGCGGCTCTCAGTCACGGGCCCACGCCTCGAGCTGCTCCGAGAACGCCCGTTCGGCCGGCTCGTGGCGAAACGCGCGGTGCTTGTAGGTGCCGGCAACGTGGGCGGGCCCGGGTTCTCCCACCAGCACCCAGCGGTACGTGGTGAGGCCTTCCAGGCCGACGGGGCCGCGGGCGTGCAGTTTGCCGGTGGCGATGCCCACTTCGGCGCCCAGGCCGTAACGGTAGCCATCGGCGAAACGGGTGGAAGCATTGACGTAGACGCCAGCCGAGTCGACCGCCTGAACGAACTGGCGCGCTGCGGCCGGGTCCTCTGTGACAATGGCGTCGGTGTGCTTGCTGCCGTAGCGGGCAATGTGGGCGACCGCGGCGGGAAGGTCGTCGACGAGGTGGATCGCCAGCACGGTATCGTTCCATTCGCGGCCAATGTCCTCCGGGGCAAGCGGCGCCAGGTCCGGGGCTTTCTCCAGAACCTCGGGGCCGCCGCGAACCTCCACGCCAGCGCCTCGCAGGGCGGCGGCGAGTCCGGGGATCATGTCGGCTCGGGCGCGATGGACTAGCACCGCTTCCACGGCGTTGCAGGCGGCAGGGTAGTCCAGTTTGGCGTCAAGAATGATCTGGGTGGCCTTGTCGGCGTCGGCGGCCTCGTCAACGTACACGTGGCACACCCCGTCGGCGTGGCCCATGACGGGAATGCGGGTGTTGTCCTTGATGTGACGAACCAATTCGTTGCTGCCGCGGGGGACGATCAAATCCACCAGATCGTCCATGTCCAGCAATTCCTGCACCTCCTGGCGGTCCTCCAACAATTGGATCGCATCCTCAGGAAGCGGCCCCTGCGACAGCGCGCCGCGCACGGCCTTGGCTAGGGCCGCGTTGGTGGCCGCCGCCTCCCGGCCTCCCTTGAGCAGGACGGCGTTGGCGCTGCGCAGACCCAGGGCGCTGATCTGGACCACCACGTCTGGCCGGCTCTCGAAGATGCAGGCCACCACGCCGAGGGGGCAGGTGACCTGGTACAGGGTGAGGCCGTCGTCGAGGAGCGTCGAGCGCAGCGTTCGTCCAATGGGGTCGGGCAGGCTGGCTACCTGGCGTACGCCATCCATGACGGTAGCGAGCTTGGCCGGGTCCAGGGTGAGTCGGTTGAGCAACGGTTTGGCGAGCCCCTCCCGGCGGGCCCGCTCCAGGTCTTCCCGGTTGGCTGCAAGGATGGCGGGCTCCGCCGCAGCCAACGCCCGGGCGACCGCCTCGAGGGCGGCTGCGCGTTCGGCGTCGGGTGACGCTTGCAGCGCCTGGGCCGCAGCGCGGGCCCGTTCGGCTTTGGCCCTGGTGGTGTGGGACTCAAGCATTGGCCGGCGATGGTGGGTGCCAGTATGAAAGGGCACCACGACGATGCCGGACTCGCAGGCGCGGCGACGGTTTGCCATCGTGCCGCCCTGACCGCACCTGCCTAGTACAGCGCACTTCCGGAAAGCTAAGCTTTTTGGCGGGGCGCGGTTTTGGCGCGCCAGCCATCCAGGCAATCTTGCGCTCATCGAACCTACCACTAACCTCAACCCCCTTTCCCCGGCACCTGGGCGGGCGTGCTGGCTATGTAACCCGGTACACCACGCGCTGCCAGGTTTGGATGCCGCCGCAAACGCCGCGGACATCGGCATCGAGGGTGGTGGTGCCGGCGCCGGTGGTTGTGACTTCGACAATGTGCTTGAGCAGTACGCCGGTGCCCACGGCGAGCGCGCTGCCAGTGGTTTGCGTGACGCTGCCACTGACCACCTTGATTTGTCCGGCTGGGCCGTCCCCGTCGTAGCTGATGTTCATGTAGTCGATGCGGGCGAGGTTGCTGTCGCTGACGTACTCCAGGCGGAACGTCCACGAGCACGCGGCGTCCGTGGGATCGGTCTCGAGAACGTGGTCGTACAGCGGGCCCCCTCCGCCGGATGGCTGGTTCTGGAGAATCATGAGCCATGCCGCCCGGACCGTCGCGGTGCTCCCGGACGATGCTTTGGCCTCCACGGTGTAGGTGGTGTTGGTGCCGGGGAGGCTGAGGGCGCCGCTGCGCACGCGGGCATGGGCGGTGCCGGCGGCGCTGGTCTCGCTGCCGGTGATGACGCCCGTTGCCGAGTCGCGGAGTTGACCGTACGTGGTGCCGCCGACCTGGTCGTTGTCGAGCGTGACTTCCAGGTGTGCGGTGTTGGTCGTCCATTCGTCGCCGCCGTGCAGGCGGCCGGGGTGGCCGACAGTGGTGTAACTGGTCGCCGCCGTTTCATCGGTGTTTGCCAGCGACGCGTAGCGAATGGTTTTGGTGAACGTGGTTTGTTTGATGACAATGAAACTGTTGTGATGGAGCCCGTCGCCGGTGTTTTTCTTTTTCATTTCAATTTCCAATTCGTTGCCGTCGGCGAGGCTCACGGTCACGTCGGCGGTGTTGACGACGGTGATGTCTTCGATGTCCTTGAACGTCGCAACGGCGACGGCGTCGTTGGTGCGCAAGAGGCGGGCGGTGAAGCCCTTGCCAGATGCCGAGAGGACGGCGTGCCATTCGATGGCGGTGACGCCGTCCCAGTTGGCTGCATCGTACACCCAACGACCGGACCGGGCAACCGTCGTGTAGGCGTCCACATCTTCCCGGCCGCCGCCGGAGATCGGAATCATCGTCTCCGTTGTGGTGGGGTTGTCCTGACGCACCAGGAGCCGCACCATCGTGATACCGCCGCCGGCAACGCTCTGCTTCGTACGGATCAGGAAGTTGTCACCCTCGGTGGCCGAAAAACCGCCACTGCGCACCACCACACCGCCAGTGTCCGCCGTCGTGATCTCGCTTCCTGTAACGTCGGTGGCGGCGGTCTTGTCGTGGAGGATCACAGAGATGGAGCCGCCGGAGGGGGCCGCCATCTCGGCCTCCAGGTAGAAGGTGGGGTCGGGGGCGTAGGAGCCCAGCTTGAACAGCGTGGACTGAACCTGGGCGTAGCTGGTGCCGCCCGGCGCGTGGGTGCAGCCGGCGGTGGTCTCGTCGGAGGCCTTGCAATGCCACAGAAGGATCTCCTTCCAGAGTGGCGCCGGATTCTCGGACAGGGTCACGGTCGCGCCGTTGGTGTCGGCGTCGATGCTGGCCTGGCCGGCCGTTCCTGCCGCCATGGCCAGGGGGCTGGGGCCGGCAACATCGATGGTGCCGGTGGCTTCGGGGTACGCGATGCCGACTTGCGCCAGGGCCAGCGGGGCGGTTACAACGAGTCCAACCATGAGCCCGACCACGAGGTGGCGGGGACGAAGCACGGAACGTGACTCCCAGAACGTGACGGCAAGGTAGGCCAGGACGCAGGCAGCAAACAGGGCCATGTGGATGTGCTGGGGCAGCAGCCACAACTCGCCCAGGTAGGGAATCTGGTGCTGAAGGACGCCCAGCACATCACCCTCTGGCACCAGGAAACTGTCCGATGTGGGGTTCGCGTCCCCCTGCGTAAAGTAATAGATATCCCCATCGACATTTCGTATTTCTTTCACACGGTGGACCTGGTCGGCGCCGACGGGGCTCCGGTAGACGATAATATCGCCCACATCGACGGGCTCATCGCCGATGATGGCCAGCGCGCCCTTGGGCAGGTTGGGCTCCATGCTGCCGGACGCCACCGTGTAGGTGCGGCCAGCGCCGGACATGTTCAGCAGGGTTCCGGCCACGGAACCCGCCAAGAGGACCAGGATCAGAAGGCCCACCCGTGCCATCGCCAGCCTCCGCAGGTCCTTCTCCCGGGCCGCCGCCTCGACCCCTGGCAAAACCGGCAGGCGGCGCGATTGGCCGTGGGACTCAAGGTGTGCCTCGAATTGAATGAGCGCCCGCCGCCGCTTGCGAGCCCGCCAGCGCCGGCCCGGCCACCTCGGCTTCACGCGCCCCATGCGAGTAGCGCCGTCTGCCTCGAACCGGAGCGCCCGGCGGCGCTGCCGCCGGCCCTCCGCCGGATGCGGGATCGGCCCGGCTCGCGCTCGGCCGCGGGCGATGCGAGACCTGCTGTCTCGCACGACGGAAGCTCGGGCTTCAGGCATCATTGGATCGTCGGGGCTTGTCCCGGCACCAGCGCGCCGCCACCGGTGGCCATCGGCCTGGCCCACGCGCTCGCGGTGGCTCCGGGAACGGAGGTCACTGCGGCTTCGCGGTCGGGTCATCGGGCTTTGCGGCGCACGGTGGGCGGTGGAGCACGCTGCGCACCCCTTCCTCTGCTGTCCCCGGGTATGAAGGGACGGCAGAGGGACTGGGGGGAAGGGACCCTAGGGGCCGGGGGTAACTTCATCCCCCGGCGAAAGCTTTCCCTGGGACGTTAAATACGGTCGGCCGGGCGTGGCATGCGCGTCGACGACGGACGGCCACGTCAGCCCCGCGGGCTGGCGGTGGCGCCGCCACAACGGCCCATGACATGCGGTCAAGGTCCATAGCGCGCAGCCGACGCATTACCAGAAACCGACGGCGCGACGACGGCGGGCGCCGAGCGGCGCCAAAAGGAGGCAAAAGGAGGAAAAAGGGGGAGGAGGGATGGCATCGGGGTTTAGGCGAACACGATGGACGACGGCCGCAGCGTAACGGTCCCGCTCTCCGTCGTCTGACCGGTTGGCAGGGCGTAGATCAACTGCATGTAGACCGTGGTGCCGCTGCACGAGTTGGTGGACTCGCCGGCGGCCGTGAGATCAAGAACGGCACAAACCTGGGCGTCGCCGTCAGCCGTTGGGGCCGTCACGCCTGTCCACAGTCGGATCTTGAGTGTGTCAGGGCTGATGCCTGCCAGGGTGTTGGTCGCCTCGATCTTGAACGTGGAAATCGCGGCGTCCTTGGTGATCGTGACGAGGTCGTCGATGGTGATGGTGCCACCGGACAAGCCATTGACGGTCAGGGTGTAGGCGGCCCCATTGTCGGTATTGGCGAACGCGCCGGCAAAGCCGAGAGTGTTCGCGCTGGAGTGGTCGCCGCCGGCTGCAAACGTAATGGGCGGCGATTCGTCCACGTCGATCGTCTTGGTGCTCTCGGGCCAGATCACGGAAACGCCTGCATAGGCGACCATGGGGCCCAATAGAGCGACCGCCAACAGTAGAACCACGAGAACTGGTCTTTGCCATTTCATGTTGTTACCTCGGTGTACTGGCGGGTATTGGGTTCCCGCACACACCTCCCTCTCTCGGGCCGGTCCATAACCAGTGCCGGGCGGGGGTATTGGCCTGAGGGCCGCTCCCCCCATTGGGCCTCCTCCCCTGGGCCGTTCTTCCCCTGGCCCCCCGATTCGCCCCCTGGGGCGCTCTTGTGTGGCCAACTGGCTACAGGCACCAACCAGGACCCCCGGTAGCCGGCCCTACCCATGCCCCGGACGGGCGCGCCCCGGGCAGGCCAGGCCCGCGCACCGCGTCGTCATGCAGCGGAACCTCGCACGGGCGCCGCGCCAAGCACTGCGACAAAACGACAGCCGAGGGCCGATGGGGGGCGTCGGCTTGCGCACCTGGTTTGGGCCGTGGGAGCAACGAGCCTGCGGGCTCCGGGGTTGACGCCCTTCATATAGCATCAGCTCGTAAGTCGACTCCATGGTTCTTGAGGGCCTGGGGGACAGCCTCCGCTCCACGCTCAAGAAGGTCGCCAACGCCGGCCACATCGACGCCGCCCTCATCAAGGAGGTCACGCGGGACATCCAGCGGGCGCTCCTGCAGGCGGACATGAACGTCCGCCAAGTGCTCGAATTGTCGAAGGTGATCGAGAAGCGGGCGCTGGAGGAGCGGCCGCCGGCCGGGATGACCAACCGCGAGCACGTCATCCACATCGTTCACGACGAGTTGGTTAAACTCCTCGGCGAGCCCCGCAAGGTTCCCCTGCGCAAGCAGGTCATCATGATGGTGGGCCTGTACGGTCAGGGTAAAACCACCACCACGGGCAAGCTTGCCAATTACTACAAGCGCAAGGGCATGCGCGTCGGCGTCATTGCAGCCGACGTTCACCGGCCCGCGGCGCACGACCAGTTGAAGACCCTGGCCGACAGCGTCCAGGTGGCGTTCTACGGCGAACGGCCCGAAGGCGGCGAGACCCACGGCAGCGACCGGGCCGTCGGAATCGTTCAGCGCGGCATGGCCGAGCTCAGAAAAAAGTGCGACATCATTATCGTCGACACGGCGGGCCGCGACAAGCTGGAACAGGGCCTCGTGTCGGAGATGGAGGCCATCTTCGCCGCGGCCAAGCCGGACGAGAAGTTCCTCGTCATGGACGCCCAGGTGGGCCAGCAGGCCGCCAGCCAGGCCATGGCATTCCATGATGCCGTGGGCCTGACGGGCACCATCATCACCAAGATGGACGGTACGGCCAAGGGTGGCGGCGCCCTGTCGGCGGTGGCCGCCACGGGCGCACCCGTGGTGTTCATTGGTACCGGCGAGCACGTGGACGAACTAGAGCCGCTGGAGCCGAAGCGTTTCATTGGCCGCCTGCTCGGCATGGGCGACCTGGAAGCGCTTCTGGAGAAGGCCCAGGAGGCCACCAAGGGCAAGGACGCCGAAAAGATGGCCCGCAAAATGATGTCGGGCAAGTTCACGCTCAACGACATGATGAGCCAGATGGACATGATCAACAACATGGGCCCTCTGGGCAAGGTGGCCCAGATGCTGCCCGGCGGCATGGGGCAGGCCTTGCAGGGCCGCAACATGGAGGGCACCCAGCAGAAGCTGGCCCACTACCGAGTCATGTTGACCTCGATGACCGATGAAGAGCGGGAGAACCCGAACCTGATCAAGAGCAGTCGCATCCACCGCATCGCCCGGGGCGCCGGCCGCGACCAGAAGGAGGTCCGGGAGTTGCTCAAATATTACGAGCACACCAAGACGATGATGAAGGGCCTCACCTCGAACCGGAAGCTGCAACGGAACCTGATGAAGCAGCTCAAGTTCCAGGGTTGACGGGGTCAGACGGCTCGACCCGCCGCAGCGTCATTCTAGGCCCCAGCGGATGCCTTGGCAATGTTCCGGCATCAACAAAAAAACCCCGACGAGGCCAAACCAAGCATCAAAACCCTTATCTATTTCCACCATGCTGTTAGCGTGGTCCCCTCCTAGCAGGGGGCTGGAAGGAAATACAAATGAAATTGGTGGTAGTTTTGGCGCTCTCTGCGCTGCTGATGACCGGCGTCTCCGTGACGGCCGACGATGAGACCACGACGGCGGAGGCCGGCGGCTTCTACGTGACCGACTGGGGCGGACCGTTCCCGGGCGTGCGCGCTGAGACCAACGGCTGCGAGGGCATGCAGGCCCACGCTGGCGACGACGGCTGCGAAGAAGCCGACGAGATCATCATCTAGGTCGTATCTTCAGTTTACTTTTCCCACCTCTTTCCACTGTTCTTGAACGATTCGTCAGCCACCCACCCGGTCACGCCCTCATTTGGGCCCGCCGGGCGGCTGAAATACCGCTTGGTTCTGGTCTCACACATGGGACCGAAGGGCCACCGCGCTGGGCGGCGCCACGACGCCGGTGGGCACCTGCACACCTCCGGCACAGTCGCGGCACTCCTCGCGCTGATCCTCGTCGGCTGCGTCGGCCCTGCCGAACCCCCGACGCCAGCCGGCGATCCCGGGGAATGGAATCCCGACGCCGAAGCGTGGCTCGTCCGCACCACCGGCTGCGGCTTCTGTGGGCCCGCAACAGGCCAGCCCGTGCACGAGATGATCGCCTACGACCAGGCGGGCGGCATCCTGTGGGCGCGATATGCCCGCGCCGAGTCGGGAACCCAGACCGCCGTGGCCAACGCCACGCTGGCAGAGTACCAGCCAACCCTGGCCAGGCTGTTCGGCTCCGTGGCCGCCTACGCCGTCGAGGACGGCCAGGGCGTGGTCGTGCATGAGGTGGCCGTCGGCCGCCTCTCCAAGAGCGACGAGCAGGTCGTCGACGCATATCTGGAAACCGCCCTGCGCAACACGGTGGCGCCCGGCCCGCCCGACTTCACCGGCTGTGCGGACTGCCCCGCCGTGACGCTGGATGCCCTGTCAGGAGCCAACCGTGTCTCTGTCGTTCTGAACATGGTGCAAGACCACCAGGGGGACGCCTGGAGACGCATCGACGACCAGTTGCTCACACTCAGCCAGTGGGTTCAGGGGACGGTCAAGGACCCCCGCGCAGGCACCGGTGGCCCCGTGCCCGCCGACACCGTGGAAGAGGCGCTCTCCGAGGCCTGGATTGTGCGGTCGACCGGCTGCGGGCTCTGCTCCGGCGACCCCGAAACGCCAGAGTTCGAACTGGTCCTGGTGGAGTATGGCGGCGGCGTAGTGAACATTGCCTACGCCCGCGACGCCTCTTTCACGGTCGCCCGGGGCGTCAAGGCCGACGCCGGCGCCCTGCGCGCCCTGTTCGAGCGCGTGGATGCCTACGGCAAGGAGGGCGAGCGAGGCGTGCGAGTGCACAGCGTCGATTTCGCGGTGCTTGGTGCCGCGGAATTTGACCGCATCCGGACAGACCTGGAGGCGACGCTGGCCACCGTGCAAGACCCCGGCCCCACCGACAGCACCGACTGTGCCGACTGTGCAGCCGTCCACCTGGACATCTTCGACGAGAGCACCATGCAGTGGCAGGTGCGCCTCCTGGGCAACACCGCCAAAGGGGACCCATGGCTGGCCGTGGACCGCTCCCTGTCCGGCCTGGGCACTTGGCTGGCGGAGCGCTCTTGATCACCCTGGGAGCAGCACTCATTGCCGGAGCAGTCGCCGGAGCCATGCTCCTGATCGTCGCCCGCAGCAGGTCCAGAGAGTGGAACGCCGAAGGAAGCGACGATGCCCGGCGTGCAAGCCTTCCCGTCCCGGGTGAGGAACGCGACGACGGGCAGGACTGAGCGCGAAGCATTCCGCCGGCTTGAACAGGCAGATCGACTTGCCGCGCGCCATGCGCCGGTTTCTTGTCATCAGCCACACGGCACCTCCCGACGGCCAGTGGGACCTGAACGACCTGGCGGGCGCATCGGGCCGGGCGGACGTCCTCTGCCGAGCCGTGTCCACGGCCCTGTTTCTCAGCCACGGCATCCGCGCCGACACGGAGATCCTCATGGTCTTCGCAGCCGACGCCACGCGGCCCCGGGCGCTGCGCATCCGGGGGGCCTCCATCCAGCGACTCAGTCCGGACGAACGCTCGCTGGCGGGTCGTCTCCGCCAGGCCCTGCGCGCCGGCGCCGACCTGGAAGACCCATGGTGGGAAGAGGTGGATGCCGGCCTGGAGGTGGCACCCTTCACCCTGGACGAAGTGCTTTCCGAGATTCCCGACCCCGTCGTCCTGCTCGAGCCGGATGGAGAGGCGATTGAGTCCGCGGATTTGCCCGCCGACGCCGTGTACGCCCTGAGCGACCATCTGCCGTTTTCCGGGGTCGAACTGGCGCACCTGGCCCGCCGCGCCAGCATGCGCGTCAGTTTGGGCCCGCAGTGGTACCATGGGCACGCCGTAATAGCCGTGGTGCAGCAACGGCTCGACAGGCTGGCCCAGGAACCGCCAGCCATCCGTTGACCGGGCAGCGCCGCCCCACCTACCGGCGCTGGTACGTGACGCCGGGCGGCCACTCGGCTGGGAACGGCCATGTGCTCCCATGGTAGTTGGCGCCCTCGTAATCCAGACCCGGTAACGCGTCGGAGGCCAGGGGGATGTGAACGTGACCAATGTCGAGAGCCGCCGTGGCTTCGGCATACAGGACTTCGGCCCGCAGGGACCCTTCCTGATCCCGGAGTGAACCAACAAAATCCACCCAGTTGGCGCTGGCCGCACTGCCCATGACGAAGGGGACGTAGTATCCCCGCTTGATCGCTATGCCAGATACCTGGTGGCCGTTGGCCAGCTCGAAGTCATACGAGCGCAGGCCCGTGGGCTGGATCAGGCCTCGCTGTGTTTCCACGTGAGTCCATCCGGGGCCTTGGATGTCCGCCGCGTAGGACACCTCGTTGACCGGACCACCGCCATCAATTAACTGGATGCTTCGGCTGGCGCCGGACCCAAACGTGGTGCCGTTGCCGGTAATGAACTGTATCCGTGCTGCATCCAACGGGGGGTCGACAGCCAGTTCGATGTCCAGCTCCCAGGCCACATCGGAGGCCATTGCGACACTGATGCCTGCAAAGGCGCCGCCCGAGAAAGAGGCGGACCAGCCAAAGGCGTCCGTCTGTTCCCATGGGCCGTCGGGGAAGTCGAGGTATTTCTCCACGAACGGGTAGCCGTGGCCCCAGGAGTAGCCTTCGTCCTTTTCGTAAGTCAGGTCAGGCGGCCAGTAGAAAACGCTGTGCTCGCCCTCGGAGGTGGTGCGGGCTGTCACATCAACGTCCAGCTCCAATTCCGAGACCGGCGTCGTCCAGGGTGCGTGCAAGACGAGGAAGGAGCCGGGCTCGCCCTGGGCCGACAGGCGCAGGCCGCCGCTGACGGTCTCCAGAAGGACGGCGACATGGGATGCAGGCGCGGGGTTTTCGATATCCAAAGCCGGGCCTTGGTCGCCGCCAAGACAGCCCGCCAGGGCCACGATGGCGATGCTCACACCGGCCAGCAAGCGCTTCATGGGCGACGATGCGGGTATCGCCTCCTAGCCGTTTCGGAACCGAGGGACGCCCGGCGAAACAGGCCAGGGCCGAATCAGGCGGCCTCGGGAGGTGTGGGGCAGCACCGGCAGCGCGCGGGAGCGTAGGCTACCGCTGACGGACCCGCGCCGGTGGCACATGATCCTCGCCGCCTTCCTGGAGAGCGCCTAGTTCGCACGCCATTGGCCCAGCCCCGAACGGCTTTAGCTAGGCCGCCATTTGAACGGCCGTTGTTGCGAAGCCTCTGCGTCGGGTTGCTGCTCATGCTGGCACTGCCGGCCGCCGGGGAGTCTTTTGCGCTCGGCCTGCCCGACGAGTTCCGGCTGCGCAATGCGACGCTGTTCATCGGAGCCCTTCACTTGGACGGCCCCGAATGGCTCGACCCCGTCTTCCTGGATGCCCGCGAGGCAGAGCTTGCCGAAGGCACACTCGTCGTCTGCGCCAAGACTTCTGCCGGGGTTCTGGCAGCGACACGCCCGGCTTCGGAGTCGGGCTGCCCGGACCCCACCAGCCACGCCGCCCCATGGCTGACGTTTGGACGTGGGACGGACCTGCACTTTTACGGCCCGCACCGGGTGATCCAGCTCCCCGCGGCAACCCTCAGCCTCTTCACGGGGGACGACCGCCACGCGGCGGCCCACCTTTTTTCCAACCAGCCCATGCGGCTGGCCGGGGAAGGGGCCTTCAGTTTCGAACCCGTCAGCGCCGAGTCCGCCATCTACGTCGACGACCCCGCTGGCCCCGTGTGGTACAACGGCACCGAGTGGCGTTTCACCTTCGACGGAGCCGAACTAGCCATCCTGGCCGCCGGCGGCGCCGGATGGTACGCGGGCGACCTCCGAGTGCATTTGCAACCGGCCGAGCGAAGCGACGTGCGCACGGTACTGGACCCCTTCCGCCTGCTGGATTTGCAGGAGCGCCTGCTGGGACCTGACGGCCGGGAACCCCGCGCCAATGTGACCGGTCTGCTGACGGAGTACGGCCGCGTGTCGGATTATGTCAACGGTGCCATCGTGGGCCGCCTCAACGGCACCATTGGCGCCCGCCAGCATTTTGGCGACGTCAGCCTGGTGCGCGTCGAAAGCATGGAAGGGGTGCTGTCGGGCCCTCTGCTAGAGGGCAGGTTGGAGCCGGTGGTAGAGGTCACGCCGTCAGGAATCGCGATCGAGGGCGGGACGCTCCACAAGGCACCCTGGGGTCTGGTTGCCGCGGCCTGGATGGCGGCCATTGCTGCATCGATGGTGCGTCGTCACCCCTCGGTGCGCACCCGCGGCCAACTGGCCCTGCGCGTGGGGGCTCCAGTCGCCGGTTTCATTCTGGTCGATCTGGGGGTGATGGGGCGGGCCTTCGGGACCAGCGCGCTGGCTGGCGGCTGGCGACGGGATTTCGAGACGCCCGACCTGCTTGCGCTAGTCACCTTTGAGCTGGTGACTCTCGCTGTGGCCGTCCTGGTGGTCCTACTGCCCCTGCGGGTCCTCACGGTTCGCGTGGTGCGCACAAGGGTAACTGCCGCCGAGGCCATCCTGGTAGCGTTCTGGCTAGCGTCGCTGATGGTCCTTCCGGGTGCCTACTTTGCCCTCGGCCACGACCTGGCCCGGCTGTGACGCCACCGATGGCGCGCCCGGATGCACGACCGGATGCACGACGGGAGGCGCGTGCGGCCCCACATCCGCCGCCAGGGGACCCGATATGCCGGTACCAGCAGTCGTGGTGGCCGCGCAAGGGTCCCCGCGGCGCCCCTCGCGCCAGCGCAACGCCATGGCCACCGCCACCTCGCTGGGAACCCGAACGGCAAAACCGGTCACCGCAACCGCCGCCAGCAGCGTACTTGTGACGATGAAACGACTGGATAGCGTCGCCAAGGCCCCCTGGGACGACACCTGGCTCTTGTGGGCTCCGTCCATGAAGTAACTGGCCCGCGCGTGGTCGGATCGTAGGTCCAGTTCGTCCGTCACCCCCTCAATGGTGAACCCGTCGGGCACCCGCATCGTGAGATTGACCCGCCAGCCCACCGGAACCTCGAAGTTCAGGAACTGGTTGAACCCCAGGACGTTGAACGCATTGCGGTAACGAAACGGCAGGGTCTCGTTTTCCTCCACCTGCCGGCGCACGGGGTCGGGCTCGCCGCCGCCCTTGCTGGTGAGCTTGGGGCCGACCAGTTCCAGGAGCGAATAACGATCCAGGTACTGCATTCGAACGTGGGCATCGAGGCGGATGGGGGGCTCGCGCAGCGGCGGAACCGGTCGCGTCGGTAGCCACGAGGCCGGGTCCTCGGGGTCGATCTCCCCCTCGCCGGGGAAGTACTCCTCCAGCGCGCCCTGTAGGGGCAACGTATGGCTCCAGTCGAAGGAGGCGGACAGGACCGTCATGCCAGGCACTGTTGCTTCCAGGATTTCCTTGGTGGCGACCTCCTGGTAGGCCTGGAATGCCTCAAGCAGCAGGCCACCGCCCAGCAGCCGGACCACCTCGGCCGTCAGGGCCAGGCGATCCGTGGGCACGCCGAGGGTGTTGGAGAGGCTCATGTTGGCGTCGCCGCTGGATTGACGCAACGCATGGTCGAGGCGCGCCAGGCCCACCGCCCGGAAGTCCATGGTCAGGGTGGCATCCACATCCGCCTGAACCTTGCCGCCACCAAACAGGATGCCAACCAGTTCGTAATCGACGTTGAACACGTCCATGTCAACCGTGAAGTCGATTTGCTCCGTGTGCAGATCCTCCCCCAACAAGGTTTCTGCCGGCGCAATGACCGCGTCCGCCGCCTGCTCCAGGAAGGGCCGGAGGGTATCGCCAACAAGGTTTGGATCGATGGGCTGGGCAGCCAATCCGGGAATCACCAGGATGGCCAGGGCGACAACGACAGGGCTCAGATGGCCCACGGGGGCACCCCCTCGCTAAAAACAATCATCCAAAACGTGGCCACGATGGCGACGACCACAAGGGACAGCTTGCCGCGCCGCGTGGTCGATAGCATGGCGGACGCGAAGTCGGCGTCGTTCAGGGGGCGCAGGTTGCGCGCCCGCATCACGCCGTGCCAGATGGGTCCCAGGCTGACCAGCAGGACGGCCGCGGCCAGGCCGAGAACCCAGCCCGGGTAGCGCAAAACATGCAAATCGTCCACGGAAAAACCCAGCATGAACGCCAGAAGGCCCTCAGCCAGACAGCGGGTGCGCATGGCACGGATGGCTGCTTCGTGGCGCGCAGCGGGCAGCGGCTCGGGCGGCGTGTGGAACCGTTGCCACGCGGATGCGATGCGTTGTCGAGCCTGGGCGGCTGGCACGCGGGTTTCATGCCGTCAGCGCCCGAAAAGACTGCCCGCTTGGGCCGAATTCTGGTTCATTAGGAGAAGTCGGCGCAGACGCAACTGCCATGAGGCCCAACATGGGTCTGCCCGGCGTGTGGTGGAGACTCGCCGCCGTAGGCTTACTCGGGGTCATGCTGGTGGCACCGCAGGCACCGGGCAGCACGGATGTGCCAGCGACCCTGGCGCCCCCCGGGATGGCAACCGCAGCCGCTGACGCCGCTGATGCCGCTGATGCCGCTGATGCCGCTGATGCCGCTGATGCCGCTGATGCAGTTGCCGCGGTGGCGGACTGGATCGTTGCGCTCCAGTGGCGTGGGGATGGACCCAGCCACGGCGCCGTACGGGTACACCACACCTACGGCCACCGCATCCCTCCCGCCATACCCGGGGTGGGCCTGGAATACTACCAGGTGGTGCCATACAACGCCAACCTGGGCGTCGCCGGCCTCCTCCACACGACCCACCCCGAGCGACTGCGCGTCGCCGAGGACTGGATTGACTGGTACCTGAACCATCTCTACCAGCCCGTTGTGCCAGTGGATCCGCCCCCGGCGGCGACGGGGCTGGTGGAACTGCCCCCTCCGGCCGGTGCCATCCTGGACCACTGGTACCTGGCTGATGGCAGCGGGGAAACCACTTGTCCGCCGGGCATCGACCCGGGTTACTGCAACCACCGCGATGCCGACGACAGCAACGCGGCGACTCTCCTGGGGCTGGCGTGGACGTTCATCGAGGCTGGCGGCGACCCAGCCGTGTTCCACCAGGAGGGCTGGCGCGATGGGCTGGAGAAGGTTGCCAGTGTCATCCTGGGCTTGCAGGACGCCGACGGGCTCACCTGGGCGCGCAGCGACTACCTAGCCAAGTTCACCATGGACAACAGCGAAGTCCAGTGGGGCCTGGAAGCCATGGCGGCCATTGAGCAGCATGTCTACGGCGATACGGCAGCAGCAGCGGCCTACACGGCGGCCGCGACGGCTGTCCGGACGGCGCTGGCCCGGGACCTGGTCGACCCCGACACGGGCCTGTACGGCTGGGCGAAACAGTACAACGGCCACATCGAGCGCGCAGACCTGGGCTCCTGGTACCCCGGCACCGTCGCCCTGGCATGGCCGCTCCTGTTTGGTGCCGACACTCCCGGAGGCGCGAGCGCCGCCACCCAGTTGGCCGCGGTCAAC